>CANFUF010000047.1 GCA_947450095.1 Roseiflexaceae bacterium | reverse complement strand
ATCTTTGGGCGTTCCTATCAACAACTCTTGCCAATTTTTGCCGATGATATTTGGCATATTAGTGCCCAAGGCTATGGGATTTTGTTGTCGGCGGCGGGGGCCGGGGCACTGATTGGCGCGTTGGGACTCGCCTCCATCCCCAAAATCACCCCCAATGCCACCAATCTGCGCATCGCAGGGTTGATATTTGCAGTGTTACTCGCAGGCTTTGCCTTGAGTCCGTGGTGGACATTAGGCGCACTATTATTAGTGCTCGTGGGGATTATCAGTACCGCCGCCACCACCATGATTGCCACGATGCTCCAACTCGAAGTACCTGGGCACTTACGGGGGCGGGTCATGAGCCTGCATGCGGTGACGCTCATCGGCGTGCCGTCGTTTGGTGGCTTGGTGGTCACCAATCTGACCACGTGGCTCGGCCATGGTAACAATATCGCCGACATTAGTGCCACGGGAGCCCCGTTGGCATTGGTGGTAGGGGCGGTGTGTGTGGCGATTTTGTTTATCGTGATTCGCTTCCCCGCCCGCACCGCCCACCGCTAACCGTTCATCATACGCAGAATCGACGTTTTATGATACTCACCGTGGCGATTTTGGCCGATCAACTCCTCACTGATCATCCTGCCATTGCGTATGCCCAAGCCATCACGCCATCTCACTCCATCCGGATTATGTTGGTCG
Organism: Roseiflexaceae bacterium; assembly: GCA_947450095.1. Lineage (GTDB taxonomy): Bacteria > Chloroflexota > Chloroflexia > Chloroflexales > Roseiflexaceae > UBA965. Next base: position 21,429 of record CANFUF010000047.1, on the reverse strand, counting down.
AAAGTCAAGCACGCATCAAGTTGCGTCAATACCAACGCCACAAATTAATTTTGGTTATTAGTGCCCTGCGTCATTATGCGGCCATGCTCCAGCAACGCGGATTCGCCGTCGACTATTACCAGACCCTACGCTGGCGCACCGCCCTGCAACAGCAGGCGGCTCGCTACCCAGACACCCAGATCATTACCATGGCGGGCAGCGAATACGCAGCCCGCCATGCCCAACAGCAGTGGCAGAATTGGGTACCCAGCCCGGTCACTATCCTGGCCAACCAACAATTTTTAGTGAGTCAACACAATCCCCTCGCCCACACAGCCACCAGCAAACGCACCGTGATGGAGCCATTTTATCGGGCCATGCGCCAGTATTTTGGAGTGCTGATTGAGGCAGATGGTACGCCTACTGGTGGCCAATGGAACTTCGACAGCGCCAATCGCAAACCGCTCCCCGCTACCCGGCCCCTCCCCGATCACCCCCACTTCCCCCCCGACACCATTACCCAACAGGTCAGTCGTGAAGTGACTGACATGCCCCATGCCCGTGGTGATTGTGCCGATTTTGACTTGGCCGTAGATCATGCAGGTGCCCAAACAGCACTCGCTGATTTTATCCAACACCGCCTGCCGTGGTTTGGTGATTACGAAGACGCCATGAGTCAACGCCACCACCAACTTTTTCATGCGGTGCTGTCGCCCTACCTCAATCTGGGGCTACTCACCCCGCTCCAATGCGTGCGGGCGGCAGAGCAGGCCTACCGGCAGGGGTTGGCGCCACTCAACGCCGTCGAAGGTTTTGTGCGCCAAATCATCGGCTGGCGCGAGTATATGTATGTACAGTACTGGCGCCACATGCCTGCGTTGCAAACCCAAAACTATTGGCAGGCGACACGGGAATTACCCAGCTGGTTCTGGCAGGGACAAAGTGGCATGCACTGCCTCGATACTACCATTGCCCGGGTGTGGCGCTACGGCTATACCCACCATATCGAGCGCCTCATGCTAATAAGTAATTTTTGTATGCTGACGGGAATCGACCCCGTGGCGGTCAATCATTGGTTTTTGGCGGGGTATATCGATGCCTATGACTGGGTGATGTGGCCAAACGTGAGTGGCATGGGGCTCAATGCCGATGGCGGCATCATTGCCACAAAACCATATATCGCCTCGGCTACGTATATCAATAAGATGAGTGATTATTGTGGCAGCTGTCGCTACAATCCGACGGTTAGACATGGCGCCGACGCCTGCCCGTTCAACTTCCTCTATTGGAATTTTTTGTTGACCCACGAACAGACCCTCCGTGCCAATCCGCGCATGGGGCCGGCCGTGCTCGGACTGCGATACCTCGCCGATGACGAACGAGACAGTATCCGCCAGCAAGCGACTATTTGGCTTACGCAGATGCAGTAGCAACCCCCAACAGCAAAGGAACCGCACTGATGCGTGGTGTCAAAAAACAAGACCTGCCTTCAAAACCATGCGCCACCTGCGGACGACCGTTTACCTGGCGCAAAAGCCTCGCCAAAACCTGGGATGATGTCAAATATTGTAGCGACGCCTGTCGCCGCTACAAACAAAGTGGTGGCAAACCACCCAGCACGAAACGGAACGACGCATGAACACCCCCCTCCAACGCGATTTTGCCTCCCGTGAAGACTTAATCGCCTATCTCCATCTCGAATTCGCAGATATTGTGGGGGATGACACCACCGCCTCCCCTACAATTGGCGGCCGGCAGGCGGCCGTCCGCCAACTCGCCACCATCGACCCGGCCCGCTACACCACCACCCGCAATGCCCTCAATGGCGCCGTGACCCGCCTCAGTGCCTATATCAGACACGGAGTGCTCAGCCTCGCCGAGGTGCGTGATATGGTATGGCAACGAGTCAAATACCGCCATGACGCCGAAAAACTGATTACCGAACTGGCGTGGCGCGACTACTGGCAACGGGTCTATACCCAGATTGGTGATGGGGTCTGGCAAGACCGTGAGCCCTACAAAACCGGCTATGCGGCATCGCACTATAGCCAAGTGCTCCCCGATGACATCGCGACAGGGCAGACATCGCTGGCCTGCATGGATGCCTTTGTGGCCGAATTACACACCACGGGGTATCTGCACAATCATGCCCGGATGTGGCTAGCCGCCTATCTCGTGCATTGGCGTCATGTGGCCTGGCAAGCAGGAGCCCGCTGGTTTTTGCAACACCTGCTCGACGGTGACCCCGCCAGCAATAATTTGTCGTGGCAATGGGTGGCCAGCACGTTTAGCCACAAGCCCTATTTTTTTAACAAAGAAAACCTCGCCCGCTATACCAACCAACGCTTTTGTCGTGACTGCCCGCTGGCACGGAAGTGTCCCCTCGATGCGCCATACGACACCCTCAGCCAACGCCTTTTTCCGCATATGCCACCGCAATAACGACAAGGAATCGCAATGCCACCGATACTCTGGATTCACGGCGATTGCCTACGCCCCACCAATCCTGCGTTGCTCGCCCATCCCGACGCACCGGCGATTTTTGTCTGGGATGACGCCCTGCTTACGCAGTACCACATCAGCCTGAAGCGCATCGTGTTCATGTACGAGGCGCTACTCGAGTTGCCAGTGACCATTTATCGTGGAGATGTGGTCGCGCAAATCACGCAATTTGCCCAACTCCATCAGGCCGACACAATCGTGACCACGGCGACGCCGGCGCCCCGATTCAAGACGATTTGCAATCAACTACGCCGTGACTACACCATGCAGGTGTTGGCAGAGCCGGTATTTGTCGACATTCCAGCCAATACCGACAGCAAACGATTTTCGCGCTATTGGCAAGTCGCCAAATCACGCCTCATTCCATAAACACACAAAAACCGTCCGATTCACGATGAATCGGACGGCAGACCAGCTACACCGTAATACTAGACCATTTGCCGGCGTTCGTTTATGGCATCGATAATCCGTAACATCACCAAAAAAACCACCACGATGGCGCTACCAACATACACCCAATACAACACTAATTTATCGGTGCCTGCCATAATCGCATGCACCATCACCATCACGTATGCGGCAAAACTGAGGTAATGGATGGCGCGCCAGACTTTTTGGCCGGTCCAACTCCGCACCCAAAAACTCACTGTCACAAAAATCAACAGATAACAGCCAATTTGGCCGAGCGCCGCGGCAACGGGGCGATAGGCACCAGCGTTAAACGGCACAAATACCAATGTCAATGTATATGGCACCACGGTATCAAGTAACAACACCAACATATGGGTAAGGCTAAACACCACGGCTAACCACGAAATATGACGGTGCAAATCAACAATGGGGGCGACTTTGCCAAGTTGTTTGCCGATATTGGTGGTTAATAGTAAGCCCCACACAATGCTCAGCCAAATCAGCCCATACGCTACAATCCCTGCCGCCCGACAAACATACCAATAGGCGGTAGGATTATCCCCTTGTAAACTCGCCACAATCCCCGAAACATAGGTCGGAATGATAACCCATGCCACAACCAACCCCACCACCAAGCCTAGAAATACAGCCCCAATCACATTGCTCCACGAAAAACGATCCAACATGGCATCGAGTACCGCTGCCGGATCTTCCACCACCCGGGGAGGCTTGGTCGGTTGTTGCGCCATAATACACTCCATGATAATTATTGATTACCGTATACGCATCAGTGTACCTGAAAATAGCAGAGATTTGCACTATAGTGCAAATCTCTGCTGGGGTCCCCTAATTATCACACGAGATAGTTCCGCGTTATTTCGATCCGCCGGTTGATCCACCGCCACCACCGGTACCGCCACCACCGGTACCGCCACCACCACCGGTACTGCCACCACCACCAGGAGCTGGTTTGCCTGGCTTGCCAGGGCGGGGGGCGGCCACCACCGGCGCAACGGTAGGTTCGACAATCACCCGTAATACCGGCAGCGTATCAATAGCAATAGTCGGTGCTGGTACCGTTGTATCGGGAGGGGTCGTGGGTGCTGGTTGCGCCACAGATTGTACTGGGGCGGGATTCCCGGCAACCGCTTGTGGTTTTTTTAACACGCGCAATGTAGGTAACGGGGGCTGGGTAGGTAGCGCTTGTAATGTCGGAATCGGGGCATAATCAATTGCAACCAAGGCTGCGGTTGGTTGGATGACGACCGTTGGCGGGATGTCTGTCGGGTAGGCGGTAGGTACCTCGGCAGCCACTGCGGTTTGCGGGGCAAGGGGGGTTGGGTTTGATAAAAACATCCACCCGACAATAGTTCCACATGTCGCTAACGCCGTAAAAATAGTCCGCCCCAGCAAACGTTCATGCTGTTCCGTTTGCGCTTTGACTTTCTGGACTAATTTGCGGTCAATTGGTCCGTTAGTCATCATTGCCTCCGTCATCATCATGGTGATGATGATGTTCAGGGGTAGGCTGCGTATTATCACCTGGCGGGGGGACGGTGTCTGTGTGGGGTGTTGGCACCGTACGATGCGCTGGAGGAGATGTTGGTTCGACCAAGGCGGACTTCGCCGCCACATTCACGGCGATGCCGTTATAGACCACCGTACCGTCCTTTGCAGCCATATAGATTGTGCCCGTATCAAAGACAAATTCATAGGCGACAGTGTTTTCATACAAAACCATATCGGGTTGTTGTAATAATTTAGCATTCGGGTCAATTGATTGGGCATTGGCCAACGCCACATCAAGTGGAATTTTGTCAGGCATCGCCGTAGGCTCAATCACTACTGCAGTGGCTTGCACAGGAGCAGCTGTTGGTACCACTGGCACATTGGTAGGCTGATTCATAGCTCCCACCAACGTATTATATTTCTTGGCCAACACAACTTCTTCGGCACGGGCTTTGGCAAGATCTGCAGCTGATTGCGCAATAATTTGATTTGCTTCTGCGAGTCGGGCTTGGTACGTTGCTTCACGTTGTTGCACCGTTTGGGCATCGACCACTGGCCGCGGTGTGGCGATTTCAGTGGCAGTAGCAATGATTTCAAACGTTGCAGTCGCGGCCGGCAGTGGCACAGCAGCTTTCACCGTGACTGTAGCGGGAGTCATCACTTGACTCACCACCGCACCAACGACCACACTCACAAATACCGTGGCACTCGCCGCTAACAATAATTTCATCCGCATATATACCACCTCATCACATTGGTTATTCGTTGAATATCTCGTATCCACACACATCATCTTCGTCTGGACAACTATTTATGGTCGGGCTGGGCGGCGCCGTTGCCGAACCGGTTCAGGAATAACGGTTGGGACAGGTGCAGATTGCGTTGCCACATATACCGTCGGAATGATTTCCGGTTGGGCTACAGGTTGCGCCACCACTTGCACGACCGGCGCAGGTTGTGCCCGCACAAACGGTGGTTCTTGGGCGCCGGTCCGTGCCATCAACATCCAGGCCACAATTAGGCTACAGGTCGCGAGGGCAGTCACAATTGCCCGTGCTAATTGGCGTTCTTGTTGTTCGACCTCGGTTTTGACTTTTTGGACAAACTTGCGATCAACGCCGGCACCTGCTGCGACCGGCTTGGCCACTTTCCGATCATTACTTGCACTGGCTGATGACATATCGATGGATACTTCGTTGAGTTTTTGGGTAATAACACCGTTGCTCATGACACTATGCTCCCTATCAATCAATCAATTATGGTTGGTTACGGTTGTGGCGGGGGCGGGGAGGACGATCACCACGTGGGGGGCGATTGGGGTCATTGTTCGCAGTCGGAGGCACAATCGTATTAGCGAGCACATTACCATTGGTCGCCGCCACGTACACCGTACCGCGGTCAAACACAAACTCATAGGCATCGACATTTTGATAGGGTACGATAGTTGCATCTTGGAGCAAGCGCGCATTGGGGTCAAGGCTTTGGGCAATCGCAAGGGCAGCGTCTGGGACAATTCGGGCAGGAATTGCCGTAGCCGCGGGTTTTGATGTTACGGCATCATTATATTTTTGGGCGAGAGCAGCCGCCGTGGCTTGCGTTTTTTGCAATTCTGTCTGTGATTGGGCAATCGTCTGATTGGCCTGGGCCAAGCGCGCTTGGTAGGTAGCTTCGCGTTGTTTGGCCAACTCATCAACCACCGGGACGGGGGTTTGGGTGGTGGTGGCCGCTGGCTGACTGGCTGCACTGGCAGAAGTCAACGTCAATTGGGTTACTACTGCACTAATAATCACTGCAATAAACACGGTGGCACTCGCCGCAACCAATAATTTCATCCGCATAACAGTCATCCTTCAAATTGCATTTCACTCGTTGCAAAAATGACGGTACGGTGCGGCCAAAAGTTCCCTCTATAACACAAAACAGCACCTACGCATCGACCGTTGTGGTTTTTGTCGTTAGCGCCGTAATAATCCGCAACATGGTCAAAAACAGTACCACAATCACACTCACGAGATATCCCCAGAAAAGTGTTGGGCTATCAGTACCGGCCAAATAGGCATGGGTGACCACTAATCCATAGGCCACAAAGCTCAAATAATGCAGGGCCCGCCACGATTTTTGGCCAATCCAACGTCGCACCCAAAAACTCACCGTGACCAGCACCACCGCATAATAGCCAATCTGGCCCAATGCCACTGCAAATGGGCGATAAGCCGTATCCGCATAGGGGATAAACAGTGTGACAACGGTGTAGGTAATGTATTTATCGCCCAGCAACACAAAAATATGGACCAATACAAATACCACCGTCAACCACGATAAATGGCGGTGAATATCGACAATCGATGCCACTTGGTCAATCATTTTGCCGATGGTCGTGGTCAACAACAACCCCCATACCACACTCAGCCATACCAACACCACGGCCATCACTCCCGCCGAGCGGGACAGATACCAATAGGCTTTGGGCGCATTCCCGACGGCACTTTGAACCATCCCAGGCAGGTAGGTAGGAATAATAAACCAGGCAAAGGCAGCACCCACCGCCACCCCAAGAATCAACGACATCAAGACATTACGCCATGAATAGCGTGCCAGCATGGCATCCATCAACGCTGCAGTTTCGGCGTCACTCCGTTGCTCTTTGGCCGGCATACGCCGTGGTGCCGGGGTACCTAACGGAGCCGTATCACGTGGTGATGGTGGTAATGAATCAGACATCAGTTGCAGTTCCTTCCGGCCAGATAAACGGCACCCAAGCGTCATTGGTATGCACATTCCCTGACTGATCAATTACAAGGGCAGGCAAACCGTAGCGGCTTACCCATGCGAGTCCAGCGGCACACCCCAGCAACACGATAATTTTGGCAGCAGCCTCAGCATAAATTGCTTGAGTGGCAATCACCGATGCCGCAAGCACATCGCTTTGGGCGGGCATACCACTACGGGGGTCGATGATATGGTGGATAGTTTGGCCAGCCCGTTGCCAGCGCCGTTCATAGGTGCTCGACGTCGCCACTGTCCCCTCAAACAGTGCGATATGCCCACACGGCGTTGATTGTAAGGGATGATCAACAGCGATACACCATGGCACTGTCGCATTCGGCGCAGCTACCGCCACATCACCACCGATTTGTGCAAGGAGCGCCCCACCCTGTGGGGTAAATAGCGCCACCAATTGTTCGGCAATCCAGCCTTTGGCCACCCCGGCCAAATCGATTTTCAATTGCGGTGGTAATGTGACATCACGGCCACGCACCACAATTCCCCGCCAATCAGGAACGATACTCGCATCAACAAAATCAGCGGTAACCGGCACCACCGTCGCAAAATTTTGATCATAGCCGATATCGGCGATATGTTGCCCCAAGCTCGGCACAACCAGCCCTTGGCTCCATTGCGCGACTTCAAGGGCTGCCAGCAATACCTGCTGGAGGGTAGCTGATACATGGGCACGGCGTTGGCGATTGAGCTGCGCTAAATCACTATTGGAGCGGAAGCGGCTCAAGGCCTGCTCCCATTCTTCAACCTGGGCTTCAATCGCAACTGTGTCGAGTGGTGAATTACTCACCACTCGACACAATACACCCAATGCCCGCCATTCATGCACAAACGGCATCGTCACTTCGATCCTCCTGTGGTGGCAGCTGGTATAACGGGTTGTGCGGGGCGTGCCACGACCCGCACAACCTGTTGCGCAACAACGACGGGAGCAGCAGCAACCACACTCACAGGAGCGACTGGCACAATATTACTGACTGCGATAGGAGCTGCCACTGGTTGGCCCTGCTGGGCTAACGGCGGCAACGGTGCCAGATTTGGCAAGGCATAGACCGTGGGAATCGGTGCGTAAGTCACGCTTACTTCTATAGGCGCACTATTGGTGGGTACGGCACCTGGCGCTACATTGACGACAGGAGCCTGCGTGGTATTCGCAAACACCATCCACCCTACCACCGTTGCACACGTTGCCACCGTGGTAATAATAGTCCGACTAAGCGTACGCTCGTTTTGTTCCGTGGTAGTTTTGACCTGTTGAAATACTTTGCGGTCGATAGGAGTATTAGTCATCGTGTTCACCTTGTTCGTTATTATCATGTGATTCATGGTTTGACGATGGCTGATTGGCGGCAGCTTGTTGGGCTGCTTGCATCACTGCAATCCCATTGTAAACCAATGCACCATCACTAGATGCGATATAAACAGTCCCTTGATCAAACACAAATTCGTAAGCCATGGCGTTTTCGTACAAGACTAACTCGGGAGCGCGTAACAACACGGCACTCGGCGCAAGTGTTTGAGCAATTCCCTGTGCGACATCCAATGTGATTTGGGCGGCGGGCGCAACCACCACTGGTGGCGCAGCCTCGACAACCGGCGCTACGGGGGCGATAGGCGCTACGGGAGCGGGAGCAACCACGGCAATACCATTCACGGCCGCATTATATTTACCCACTAACGCTTGTTCATTCGCCCGTGATTGTTGTAATTCCGTCGCAGCTTGGGCGATTACCCGATTTGCTTCGGCCAAGCGGGCCTGATAATCGGCTTCACGTTGGGCAACAGTCGCTGCATCAACCACTGTGCGGGCAGTAGGTGCAACCGCCACAACTACTTCTGTGGCCACGGCAGGCGGCACGACCGCCACGGTAGGCCCACTCACCCGCATAAATACGGACACTGCGACGATACTCACAAATATAGTTGCCCCCGCGGCAATCATCATTTTGACATTCATTTGCATCTCAGACTCCTTTGTGTGGTGTTGACGTTATTTGCTATTTGTCAACTACTCATACTATAGAAGCCAAAGATTGCAATTTGCCCAACAAAACCCATCAATTTTCCAATCTTTTTCCAATCTTTGGCAGGCATGATACAACTATCATCATTGCATGACGCATTTACGCGAAGTCAATCTCTGCAGCATTCCCAAGAATGCATCTATTTCCGACCGATAACGCAGTGGTATTTGCGTGATAATAGCGTAGACGACTATCACCAATAAAAAGTCACTTCATACCAAGGAGCACCCATGCGGATTTTGCTCATCGAAGACGATATCAAACTCGCCAAACTCATCAGCACCTATTTGACGCGTCAACATCATCTCGTCGAACAGACCAACGACGGCGACCAAGGGCTCGATTGGTTGCTCCATCGCATGTACGATGTCGCAATTATCGACTGGATGTTGCCCCACCGTAGTGGCCCTGATATCTGTGCCATTGCCCGCGCCGCCGACGTCAATGCAGGCTTACTGTTGTTGACCGCCCGCGGTGACATCGACGACCGCATCACCGGGCTCCGCCGTGGCGCCGATGACTATCTCACCAAACCCTTTGACCTTGGGGAATTACTTGCCCGCGTCGAAGCAATCGCCCGTCGTACCAAAGGGACAATCGACCACCTCATTACCAGTCACAACGTCCAACTCGATTTACGCAGTCATAGTGTGCTGATTGCCAATAGCACCGTACAATTAACCAGTACTGAATTCGAGTTACTCGAACTGTTAATCCGCAATCAAGGGCACGTCCTCAGCCGTGAACAAATTTTGCAAGCCGTCTGGCCCGACGACGCCAATGTCCTCAATACCGCCGTCGATGTTTATGTGTCGTATTTACGGCGCAAATTACATCCACATGCCCATCAGTACATCGAAACGGTGCGCGGACTCGGGTATCGTTGGTTGGCATAAAAAGGATGCACTACCATGTTTCAATCCTTACGACGCCGACTCACCCTGCTCTATGCGGGGGCTACACTGGTGTTGCTTGCCCTACTCGGCATCGGCATGGTGGTTTGGCTCAATAATCAATTTACCCAAGCCGCTGACGCTGCCCTCTACCAACGCCTCATCCACGAAATCAGTGATCGGCAATTGCCAATGCCATTGACGCTTGGTGATTATCACATCACAACCATCGGCGACGAAGAACACTACGACATTAGCGTCGATCAACTAAGTCCTTTTTTGCCCACAACGATGCCATCATTTGCCGCGGCGTTTCTGCGCAACCCAGGCAGCGCAAGTACCTATGCGATTGCGGTGACCCCCCAACAAATTGCCATCCGAGATGGGGTAAGCATCCCGCCTGTCCCACTCGATACCACCAGTCTCATTATCGCCAGCCAAACCGAGAATCATATTGATCTCCGTACCATCCACGACAAAGCTGGTGCCGATATCCGCGTGTTGTCGTATTACCTACCACAAAACCGCATCGCCTATATCCAAGTAGGACGCCCCCTCAGTGATTACCTACTACTCCAACAACAGTTACTCATGAGCCTTACAGTCATTGCCATCCTCGCGGTACTGGGCGTAAGCCTCTTGTCGTGGGTATTGTCGGGCTATCTTGTCGCCCCCACCGCCCGCGCCTACGACCAACAACGACGCTTTATCACCAATGCCAGCCATGAGCTCCGCACACCCCTTAGTATTGTGCGAGCGTCGGCCGAAATGGCCCAACTCGATATCGATGCAGACCACCCTGCCGCCCCGTGGATTGCCGATATCATCAACGAAAATCGCCATATGACCACTATTATCGAAAACCTCCTCACCATTGCCCGCACCCAACAGCGCCTCGCCACGGTGCCACGCTATGATTTGGCACCACTTGTACAGACGACCATCCACACAACCCAACAACACGTGCCGCACCGCCATATCACGAGCAATTGCGGCGATATAGCGTTTTTTTGTACCAGCGACCCCAACTATGTCACGCATATTCTACAGATTTTGCTCGACAACGCCATCGCCCATACCGCCGACACTTGTCACATCAATGTGCAATTACGCCTCGATGCGGGGCATTGCGAAATCTTGGTCTGTAATGATGGCAATGGCATCCCAGCCGATCAAGTCAGTCAGATTTTCGAGCCGTTTGTGAGTATCGACCGCGGGACCAGTCATCGTGGCAGTGGAATTGGCCTTAGTATTGCGCAATCCTTTTGCAACGCCATCAATGCCAACATCCGCTATCAACCCAATCAGCCCCACGGCGCCTGTTTTGTGGTGCGCCTCGCTGAATAATGGGGGCGACATTTCTACGTCGTATGGCTCGTACAGCGCACACGGAGTCGTTTTGTAGGTGGTGGTGACCGATTGATGCCAGCCCATGTGAGATGCTATTTATCTCGCACAGCGTGCATTTTCAATTTTCAATTTTCAATTTTCAATTTTCAATTTTCACAATACCTACGCCAATCTACGCCGCTTGTTGATCGTTCGGCGGTGCATTGATACGCCCAAGTGCTAAAATTGTGCGATCAATCGATGATTTTAATTCGTTATGCAGTTTCGGCGGAAGTAATTTTAAATCACCCGTGTGCTTTGGTGCAACAGTAACCGCAGTCGTTATTTTCCGCGAGCGTATGGTGCACAGAGTAGGTAACGGGTGCAGAGTCGATCCCCCTTTCCACGTCATTCCATGACCACGGTCGTGAAATCTTCTAATAAGAATACCCCGCCGTCGTGTGACTATCCTATGGCAAGCCTCGGGAGATTCCACGCTGCGGTTGCCATCGCAACCGGCATGGAATGACGCTAGGGGTGGGATTTTGGCGTAGGTATTGTTTTCAATTTTCAATTTTCAATTTTCAATTTTCAATTTTCAATTTTCAATTTTCACTTCCTCCTTCATGCTTCATACTTCCTCCTTCGTATTGCTTTATAATCAACCATCAGAGATACGTGCATTCCACATGGAAAAAATATGCTCACATTTTTGATTTTAGGGATTTCGTTTGGGTTGTCTGCGAGTGTCAACCCTGGACCATCGCTCACCTTGGCGATTTCGCGGGCCTTGCGGGACGGTGCCCGCGCCGGGATGTTGGTGACGCTTGCGCCGTTGTGCACTGACGCACCCATTATTGCCGTCGCCACCCTGTTAATTGGTAGTTTGCCGCATAGTGTGTTTGGCTGGTTGGGGATTGTGGGTGGTGGCTATATCATCTGGTTGGGGATTCGGGGCGTGCGTGACGCATGGGGGCGCCAAATCGACTTGGCCGCTTTGAGCACGAGTCGGGGCGCCAACGACGACGGGAGCTTGCGTTCGTTGTTCCAAGCCATGATTATCAACTTCCTCAATCCCAATCCCTATCTGTTTTGGGGCACTGCCGGCGCACCCAATCTGGTCAAAGCCTGGCAACAATATGGTGTTGCCGGCGCGAGTCTGTTTATTTTTGGGTTTTATTTGATGTTGGTCGGCATTCGGGCAGGTTTTGCGTTGGTGATTGGGCGCAACCGCAATGTATTGTCACCACAACTCTACCAACGTATCTTGTTGATTAGTGGGGTATTGTTGGCGTTCTTAGGGTGTTTATTAGTCCGTGACGGTATCGTCATGCTATGGGGGAGCAAATGAGTCCACGTCGAATTGCCATGCTGGTCATCGTCGGGCTGGCAGCCCTAATGATTTTTTTGACCGCCCGTGCCACGCCACCCAGCCAGACCATGAGCTCCCGCGTCAGTGACAGTGCGCCCACTGGCGCCATGCTATATGCCCAAAATTGCGCAATTTGCCACGGTGCTAACCTGCAAGGCCAACCCAATTGGCAACAAGCCAACGCCGATGGTAGCTACCCCGCCCCACCCCATGATGCCAGCGGTCATACGTGGCATCATAGCGATGCGTACCTTATCGCCGTCACCACCTATGGCGGTGCGGCAGTCACCGGCGTCAAAACGAACGCCATGCCAGCATTCCAAAATCAATTGAGCGACAGTGATATCGCCTTGATTATCAATTACATCAAAGGCACCTGGCCAGACGACATCAAAGCCAAGCAACCAACCCAATAGCACCCTGCTTATGCATCACCCTTGCCCGTACCCACTGCGTCAGTCGCAGGCGTACGGGTCAATTCTTTTTCACGGAGCATTTGCAAAATTTCATTTTGGCGTTGATTGATTTCGTATACCTCCAACGTCAACGTATGAATTGCCTTGAGCGTGGCATGGTCCGCTTTGGCGCGGGCATCAGCCGCCGCCGCCTGCACGTTTTGGGCTACGATGATAATCGGCAACAAGACTAACTGCAAAAACGTTTGGGCAATCCAGGCCACAATAATAATCGGGTCATGCGAGTGGATTGCCGCTGGCAATGATACCAATGCCAAAGCACAAAACAGATAGGCGGCCCACATGCTTCCCACCGCATTGGTAATCGTCAAGGCGATTTTTTTGTTAATCCGGCCGATCCGATGACTGCCATGCACATTGGTATGGGCATGACTGTTGCTATGCAACGCTGGCTGATGCGCTTTGGCATCGGCAACAGACATCCGTGGCGTCATTTCTTCCATCACACTGCTCCTCCCTATAAAATATGTTGCCTCTATCATACGACGCATAACACGAACCCCCGCACCGGTTGATACCGATACGGGGGCAAATTCCACGACGATTTATTCAGGGAAGTAGAGATAGATGACCAGACAATGATTGGCAGGGACCAATTTACTTACCGAGTCCCAATCAGGTTTGGCAAGTGCAGTTGCATCCAGCACCAACACCCCCACACAATCTTTGCCATCACAAAAATATTTCAGCAGACCGCCACTGATTTCTTTGGGGTCATCGGGGTTGGTAAACCCTGCAGTTGCCATTGTGACATCATAATCGCTAATCACATCTTTTTGATTAGTCCCCGGCACGAACCACGCTTGTAAATAGAGTTCCGACGCTTTAAATTGCATTGCATCACGCATCGTCGTGGCATCGATTGCCACCGCTCCACTTACATCCGCCGGCAAGCGTTGCCACCAACTGGGCATCGTCACATCGGGGTCGGGGTCACATTTGCTCCCATCGGCGGGAAGTTTCATGGCAGTCAATACTTGTGAGGCTGCCGCATTCACACATTTTGATTCGAGCACTTGACCGTGCCCTTCTCCCGAGTAGGTTAATAATGCCGCGTGAGGACCCATTTCATCGTGCATTTTGGTTGACCAGCGCATCGGGGTGGCTGGATCGTTTTCACCACCTACAATCAGGATGGGGGCACTGCCGGTATATTGCACCGCGGCAATCGGCATTACATCCATGTATACGCGACAATCCGAAGGAGCTGCCAATTGCTCAGCAGTAGCACCACGACTCATCCGTGGTGCCTCGGTTTGCATTTTTTTGAGTAATTCATCCGCATTTGGCACGGCATCATACAAAATCCCACTGGCACATGTAATCACGTTTTGTGATTGATTCGATGTTAAGTAAGTGCCGTCATCTTGGCGATCGTTGTAACTATCGGCCAATTGCCACACCCCTGCCACATCACCACTGTCGGCATCAGCCAAGGCCTGCGCCAACTCGCCCCAGCGTGATTGTGAATAGAGCGCTGATTTGGTTGCCGTATCAAGCACTTCTTGATTGACCATACGCCCATCCTTACCCGCCACCGGTTGATTATCTAATTTGGTATAGAGCGCATCCCAACGGACACCCACATCACTGGCATGGAAGGCACATTTGTCATCTTTTTCGCACCAGGCAATCCAATTGTTCATCGCTTTTTCAAAACCTTTTTCTTGGGTCATGTAGCGTTCTTCGATGCTATCACCTTTGGGTTCAAAGGCCGAATCAAGCACCATTGCTCGCACATGAGTGGGGAACATACTGGCATACACTGCGCCCAAATAGGTGCCATATGACACGCCAAGATAGCTGATTTTTTCATCACCAATCGCAATCCGAATCATATCCATGTCACGGGCGGTATTTTCAGTCGAATAAAACTTTAATTTCGCACCATATTTGACTTTACAGGCCGCCGCAAACGAGTCATATGCTGCCTGCAAAAACGCTTTTTCTTCGGGAGTATCAGGCGTCGTATCTGGGTACATATATTTATCTAATTCTTTGTCGGTTTGGCAGCGCAATCCACCTGAACGATCGACCCCACGTGGGTCAAACCCCACAAAATCAAATCCTTCGAGGTGCAATTTATCAACGTATGTGTGCCCCATGCTCGCTACATAGTCAAACCCCGACCCACCAGGCCCACCTGGATTGTAGAGGATAGCTCCGGTACGACTACCACTGGCCGGCAAACGAATCACCGCAATGCTGATTTTTTCCCCATCAGGCTGGGCATAATCGAGTGGGACATCGACCGTACTACAGTCAAACTTGCTACTATCTTCGCTGCGGATGGATTTGTCATTACAACTGTGCCATGTAATAGCGTCGACACTCGGCGCCACCGCCACTGCTACGGGCTCCGGCGTCGCAGTTTCTCCAATCGGCAATAACGCACGTACCTTATTCAATCCGCAGCTACTCAATCCAAATGCCATCACTACCAACACAAGCCAAAATTTACGCATACATTCCCTCTACTTCATACAACTGCATTCCATCACCGTTCATCGAGTTTCTATTCACCCCATTACACGCAAAATACTACAATCCTTTACTCTTACATAAATTACGTTTTTATGTGATTTGTTCACATATTGTTTTTATCACACGAACGTAGTAATGTAAATATGTATTTTGATTAAAAAATGATGAGCGTCATATGAGACGCCCACCACTGATTGGTGCCCCCGAGCCGACTTGAACGGCTGACCTGCGGTTTAGGAAACCGTCGCTCTATCCACTGAGCTACGGGGGCATACTATTTTTAGTATACCGTAGATTTTATCATTACCCACGTACACGTACAGACGCAGTAGAGACGCAGCGGGCTGCGTCTCTACTGCGTCTGGCACTGCGGGCAAAAATGCGTTCCCCGTTGCGCCACCACTGTTTTCACAATCAACGTCCCACACCGCCCACACGGCTGATTGGTACGGTCATACGCCATGAAATTATCTTGCTGCGTGCCTTTGGCCCCATAACTGTCGCGGTAATCACGCAACGTACTGCCGCCGTTGGTCAAGGCTTGGCGCAACACCGTTTGGATGGCGTCGAGGAGCGCCGTGGCCTGATCCGGCGTCACCTTATTGGCCGGCGTCTGGGGATGGATTTGGGCACGCCACAAGGCCTCGTCGGCGTAGATATTACCAATCCCAGCGAGTACCGTTTGGTCAAGCAATACCGCTTTAATAATCCGTTGGGTCGATTGGATCAAATGAAAAAACACTGCCGGAGTCAACGCGTCGTCAAAGGGTTCATACCCATGGGCAGTTTCGAGTTGGTGGAGTTCGGGCGGAGTGAGAAAGCGAATGCGTCCGAATTTGCGTTGGTCCACAAAGCGCACCTCGCGGCCATCTCGCAACCCAAAGGCCACCCGTTGCTGGGGAATGTCAGCATCATCACGCCCACACACCACAAAGCGCCCGGTCATGCGCAAATGTGCCGCCAACGTTATTTGATTATCGAGGGTGATGAGAATCCATTTGGCACGTCGGCGCCAGCCCGTCACCTGCACGTCACGGAGCTGAGCGCCGAGTAAGTCAGTATCGTGGCTTTCGATAGTTTTGAGCCAACTACAGCGGATGGTACCGTCAAAGTGGGCACCCACAATCTGCTCACCCAAGGTACGGGCGGCCTGCTCTACTTCGGGTAATTCAGGCATTACAATTGCTCCTCTGTAATCACCACTTACACCCGCGCCAACCGTTGTCGGAGCAGGTGGTCAGCCAGCACCAAGGCCAGCATCGCTTCGGCGATTGGCACGAGGCGGGGGAGTACCGTCGGGTCATGGCGGCCGTGGATTTCGATTTGGGTGGGGTTGCCATCACGGTCGACGGTCTGTTGCGGGCGGGCAATCGAGGCGGGCGGCTTGGCCGCAATCCGCAGTACGATTTCTTGGCCGGTGCTAATCCCCCCCAAAATCCCACCGTGGTGATTGCTGGCAGTGCCAATGCTGCCATCAGGGTTGCGCACAAAGGGGTCATTGTGTTGCGAGGCAGGCATTGTGGCTACTGCGAAGCCTTCACCAAATTCGAGCCCTTTGATGGCAGGAATACTAAACATCGCTTTGGCGATATCGGCTTGGAGCTTGTCAAACACCGGCTCGCCGAGACCAGCCGGCACGCCACGGGCCCTGATTTCGACGATGCCGCCCAGCGAGTCAAGGTTTTTGCGGGCTTCATCGACCAAGGCAATCATCTGTTCGGCCGCCACTGGGTCGGGGCAGCGCATAATGTTTTGTTCGATTTGGGATTCGTCGTGAGTCTGAGCACGCACATGGGCACACTGCTGCACCCAAGCAATCACTTGGATGCCAAACTGCGCCAACAATTGTCGGGCCACGGCACCTGCCGCCACCCGACCGATGGTTTCACGGGCACTCGAGCGCCCACCGCCACGATGATCACGGAAGCCGTATTTGGCGTCCCAACTAAAATCGGCATGACCAGGTCGGTAGCTGTCTTTGATGTTGTCGTAGTGTTGTGATTTGGCGTCAGTGTTTAGTACCACCATGGCGATGGATGCGCCAGTGGTACGCCCTTCAAATACCCCCGACAAAATCTGGACGACGTCGGGCTCACGGCGTTGTGACGAGACTTTGCTCTGCCCCACCCGGCGCCGGTCGAGTTCGCGTTGAATCACCGCTTCGTCGAGCGCAATCCCGGCTGGACACCCGTCGAGGATGCATCCTACCGCCGGACCATGTGATTCCCCAAACGTACTGACTCGAAACACACTGCCAAATGTATTGCCCGCCATGACTCACCCTCGTCTGCTAAAACTCATTACTGTCTATCATACGAGGTATTCTGATAGGGCGCAAAATATGATTGTATTCGCACAAAACACCGCATTCCTATAATCTTGTTTTTTTAGCGCGGTATTCTATCCTGATTTTTCACTAATGCAACCGAAAATTTGATTAAATAGTTTATTAATTTCAATAAATATGTAAATAAATAAACTAATAATTGTAATCTAAGTGTTAGCGCAATTTTTTTGAATAATCGAAAAAAACACCTATAATAACAATGGCAAGAGAGGAAACGATCGCTGGATGATTCCTAGAAAAAAAGCATTCCAATCAATTTATACCATTTTTTTATTGATAGCAATTATCAATCAACATGTGGCATATGCAACAGTGCCCACGTCAACTCGTGTGCCTATTTTTCCAACTAGAACCCCGGCATATATTGCAAAAAATAATTTACACAAAATCAATACACCACCACAAATCACTATGCCAATAGCGACGCAAACCAATATGCGTACGACTCAGGCACACGCGGTCAATATTACGGATACAGCGACAGCAACGACTACCAATACCCAAACCGGGACGCCGCCCATCATGCCAATGATACGCACTGCAACCACTACCGTGACGCAGACGAGTACACCCACGATACCCACGCCAATCACGACACGGCACACCGCGACCAATACGACAACCCGCACCACCACGCCGTCCCAGACCACAATAATTCCCCCCAAGGTATTCGTGGTGACGCCACCGATGGTAGCTACTACGACACAGCGTAACCGTGGCTTAGGGGGGGTCATGGCCAACACCGCCCCTGTCGCAACGGACAGCACGCTGACCAGCATTGCCGAAGACCTCGTCAAGGCATCCAATACCGGTAACACCATTGCAAGTTTGACTACCGGTACCGATGTCGATAGTAGCGCACTAGGGGGGATTGCCGTCACGGCCGTCGACAATAGTCATGGCATGTGGGAATACAGCACCAATGGCGGCACCACCTGGATGGAATTTTGGGGGCTCACGAGTACCACTGCGCGCTTGCTGTCTGCCAGCAACACCAACCACAAAATCCGCTTCCGCCCCGATACCAATTACACCGGCACTGCCACCATCACCTACCGTGCCTGGGACCAAACCACCGGCACTTCGGGCAGTACCGCCGATGTGAGTACCAACGGTAATGCTACGGCGTTTTCGAGTAATACCGGCACAGGAACGATTACGATTACGTCGGTTGATGATACGCCCAGCTTTTTCATCGGAAGCAATCAAAGTACGCCGATGACCTTTGTGAGTACCTTTGGTTCAGGCGGTGCAACCAATGGGTTATTTAATACTCCCCACGGCGTTGCTATCGATAGTGCCGGGAATATTTATGTCGCCGATAGCTCGAATCACCGCATCCAAAAATTCACGTCGGCAGGTGTATATATCACCAAATGGGGCTCACTAGGGAGCAGCGATGGCGTGTTTAACTTCCCCACCAAAATAGCCATCGACAAACTCGACAACGTGTATGTCAGCGACTACAACAATCACCGCATACAAGTCTTTGATGCCAGCGGGACATTTTTGTATAAATGGGGCACATATGGCAGTGCAAATGGGCAATTCCGCTACCCTACCGGCATCGCATTTGATTCGTCGGGGTATATATGGGTTGCCGACGCCGACAATGATCGTGTCCAAAAATTCGACCGTACCGGGAATTGGATTGCGTCTTTAGGATCAACGGGCACGGCCAATGGCCAATTTGACCGCCCATACGACCTCACAATTGATAGTGCAGACAATGTCTATGTCACCGAAGAATACAACGACCGCGTCCAAAAATTCACCCCAAGTGGACTCAGTAGCTGGACCTGGCAATGGACCCAAGGGACCACGGCGGCAGCCACCGACGGTGCCTTTAATAATCCTTTTGGGATTCTGTTTGACCGATTTGATTCAATTTATGTCTCTGACTTCGCCAATCACCGCATCCAAAAATTCGATACCAGCACGCATACGTTTTTATACAAAATAGGTGGCACGGCCAGTGTCAGTGCAGGGCTATTTAATGGACCCATGGGACTTGCGAGTGACCTTAACGGCAATATTTTTACTACTGAATATAACAATCACCGCATCCAAAAATTCAGCACCACCACCACCAGCTATACCACGCTCGAAGATGGTGCCGCATTTACCTTGCCATTCCTACTCACCGATGGCGATGTCGGCATCCAAACAGCGACTCTCAGTGCTACCTCATCAGATCCCACCATTGCCACCGCTAGTGTCAGTTATACCAGTGGAAGCACTGGGAGCCTGACAATCACCCCACTCGCAAATCAAAATGGGACGATTACGGTGACCGTGCGCTATACCGATGCCGCCAATAATTATGTCGAAAAAACCGTCACCGTCACGATTACTGCCGTCAATGATGCCCCCACCGCCAGTGATATCACCTTGACCGCGGTCTCATCAAATCAATCGGTGACGATCACTGGGCAAACCATTGCCAGCGTTGCAAGTAGTCTCACAGATGTTGATAATTCGCCACTCAAGGGGATTGCCATCACCGCAGTCGACAACACTAATGGGGCATGGCAGTACTCGCTCGATGGGGGCACAACCTGGCTGGCATTGAGCGGTGTTTCTGCAAGTGCGGCCCGCCTGCTTACCAGTGAAAACGCCAATCACAAGATTCGCTTTGTACCCACCTTGTACTACAATGGCACGGCCACCTTAACCTTCCGGGCCTGGGACCAAACCAGCGGGACGGCGGGCAGTACCGCCAATATCACCAGCTCGGGTGGGAGTACCGCCTTTGCCGCCGCGACCAATAGTATTTCAATTACCGCCGCGAGTACCCCTACCGCAACCACCACACCCACCAATACCACCACGCCTACAATTACCTCCACGCCCACCAATACCTCCACACCGACGCGCACCGCGACCCCCACCAATACCGCCACCCCAACCCGCACCGATACTGCTACGGTAACGATCACGCCAACCGCAACCAATACACCGACGATTACGCCCACTCCGTCACGCACCCCTTCGCGCACGTTGGTGCCGGGAATCATCCCCACCACCGACAATCCTACCATCAACACCGCCCTTGGGGCCGTGCGCATCATTGCCAATCCCTCGTTTGAAATCGGCACCAAAATCACCAACCCCTGTGAATCACAACTGCCTGGGTGGTATACCTCGCACCCCACAGTAAGTGGTTGTCGCATCTTTGAATTGTGGGGACCCGGCCTCTTTACCATGGATTCCTCTGCCACCCCACCCGATGGCACCTACTACATCGAATTGAATGCCAATACCCGCTCGATGGCCTATCAACCCATGTGTATGATTGGCGGCGAAACCTTTGATTTCGAGT
>CANFUF010000046.1 GCA_947450095.1 Roseiflexaceae bacterium | reverse complement strand
TACCGTCGGCGAGGTAGCGCGTCATCCGTTCGAACAACAAATCGGCGCCCAGCAGGGGGGCGGCGGCACTACCATAGGCATTGACCGTCGAGCCCACAAAGGCCAAGGCACCTTCAGACAAGGCTTTGAGTGGCACCGAATTATGCGTGGTACGCCCTGCCAGCTCGGCACCATAACAGGCTTCGCTGATGATAATTGCCCCGGCGACGACGTTACGGGTCAGGTGATGGGGGCTAATGGCAATGGGCAGGGCACTCGCCGCACCCCAACCAGTGGCAGACTGCCCATAAAAATGAGGCATCCCCGCCGCACCATGCAGGTTGATATAAACTACTTCGCGCCCCGCCAAGGTACGGGCCGCAAAGTTTTGGGTGGTAAGCGGTGGTGAGGTCAAAAGTTTCGCGTCGGCATGTAGATTCCGTAGCACCAATTGCGACGGCTCACGCCAGGCATCGGCTGCGACGCCGACGGCGAGGCGCTGTGCCGGTGTACTACGAATCCGCAACAATGTGGCCAAATCAAAACCCGCTTGGCCTTGATGATGCGCGTGGGCGTGGTAGTGCGCCATGGATTCAAGCATGCCAATCAGTAATTGCGGGTCGTCGCTATCACCTTCGGGCAAGCGCGCCACAATCCGTTGTGGCAACAAATAGCCGGCATCATCACAGGCGTAGGGGTTATCAGACAAAATCTGTGGTTCATCATCAGGAATGGGGTTTTGTAGGCGATGGAAGGGAATACATTGGTCACCACCAACCAACACCAAGGTAGTGAGTTCGAGTCCACGGAGTTGGAGCTGGGTGGCCATTTCACGCACCATATCACGAATCGCCATGGCCTCAGGGGCAATTGGTGCGGGGGGTGGAATATCGAGCATGGCCAGTCCCCCTGGCGCATCAATATAGCCTGCCACGACGAACATTCCTTGGTGGCGCAATACGCGACACAAACGCTGGATGCACTCGTCGATTGCCAACCAACCGGCAGTCCCAAAGCGCCGCACCAACGCTGCCCGATGACCCAATATCATGTGTGCTTGGCCATCATCGACTGCAGCCGGAATGGTGGGACGGGTTTGGGGTGCCGTATGATCATGGTGCGGTGGGGCAGTCACGGTGGGAGCGACTGCAACCGAATCTGCGGTGTGTGCCAGCACTGGTGCTTTGGTGGTGGCAAGCAAATACTCTGCCAACGCATGCATATCCTGATCCCAGCCAATCACCGGCTGAGCAGTAAGTGGCCACGGCACGGCATGGGGCGCAAAAAAAGCCCGTTGGTACGTGCCATCGGGATCCATCGCAGTAATTTGGTCGCGCGTGACGGCAACCACATCGTCGGCAGTACTCAAAAGAGCCCGCAAACAGAGCAACGGGAACTCGGGCTCGCGCACAAAGTCATGATGCGAAAGCAAGCGTTGCGCTTCTTCGAGACGATTACTTTGGCGCAGGGCTTCGATATAGCCCCACTGCAGATCATTACGCGGGGGCGATTGGCGCAGGGTATTGCCTAATTCCACCACTGCCATATCGGCCATGCCACGGCGGAGATAAATCATCCCAAGGGCTTGTGGAACGGCAGTGGCTGCATCTGTCGGCACACCATGGTCATTGAGTGGCGCGTTACAGACGGCGCGGCGTGTGGCTGCCGCCGCCGCCGGTGCTTGCCCACAGGCGGTTAGGGCACTCGCCAAGCCATGCCACGCCTGTGAATCCATCGCATTGCGAGTAATTACCAGCCTGAAGTGGGTCATGGCTAGACCAGGCTTGTCACCCACCAGCAAGGCATTACCCATCAATATACTGGGAATCAAGGCTTCAGGACATCGGCGCATCAATGCTTGAGCACCCCGCCACGCGACATGATAGTCGCCATTGGCGATAGCTAATTCACAGGCACGCCGTACATGGGCAAAGGGCAAGAGATCTGGTAAGCGGGTATCAGGTGTCGTTGCACTATCAGTTGACACCGCTGAGCGGAGTGATACATCAAGCGCTGGGATAGGTTGGGCATACCCTGCATCATGTTTGCGCATTTCCATCTGGTAGCTCCTCTATCCCTTAATCTGCGTCGCGGCGGCGCGTAAACACCGACAACGGCGCGGCAAGTGTTAATTCGTGTTGAGCCTCTTTGAAGTCGGGGCTCAGTTTGACTGCCCGCCGGAAGGCCGCCACGGCTTTTTGGGTATCACTTTTTTGGCGATAAATCCGCCCAATCAACAGGTAGGCGCGGGCAATCGTATCATCGATGTTTATCGCGCGTTGCAATGCGGTAAACGCATCATCGACCATCGCTACTTTCATGGCTAATTCGGCAAATCGCACCAACAACGCCGCATCCGACGGAAGATATTTAATCATTTTGCGGAGCGTTTGCTGACATTCTTCTTTTTGATTGAGCGCATACAACGTCTCGGCCAAATCGACCTGATACACCACCGCATTGGGATTAATCGTTACTGCCATCCGCAAAAATTCGAGGGCATCGCCAAAGTTCCGATCGTTATGTGCAATTGCTGCCAGCCCTACATAGGCTTCGACACATTTGGCGTCGTGGCGCAACGCCTGCTGAAAATCGTTTTTGGCATCGATGAATCGCCCAATTTTGACTTTAGTTTGGGCCACACGGCACCACGACGGCGCATACGTCATGTCATTGGCTAATGCTTGTTGATAATGTTCGAGGGCCGTGTCGTAAAGTTTTTGTTCAAAGTTTACGTCACCCATTGCCAAAAACATTTCGGCCTCATTGGTGAATTTATGGGCATGCCGTTTGACCACTTCGGTGGCGGCAACAACTGGTGGAGTCTCTTTAGTTTTCGTTTGTTTTTTGGCTTCTATTTTTGAAACGGCGCCGTAATATGCAGCTTTGTCACCATCAAGCAAAATCGCCTTGTTATAGGCCGCTAACGCCATGTCTTGGTCGCCACGTTGCTCATACAGTTGCCCCAATTCGAAATACCAGGCGCCGTTTTGCGGATCACGCAACAAGGCTTGCTCAAGATTAATAATCGCATCATTAATCCGCCCTTGTAAGACAAGCAAGCGCGACAGTGCGTACAACGGGGCGGTACTTTCGGGATCAAGGCTGGTTGCACTCAAATAGGCACTACGGGCATTGTCGAACATCCCCATTTGCGCACACACGTCGCCCAGCAACATATGCCACGCAATCACGTCGTTTTTGAGGGTAATTGCGACCATCACCGCTGACCGGGCATCACCGTTGCGGTGGGTCTCCATATAGAGTTTGGCCAGCTGGTAGTGGTTATCGGGGTTCGCTGAATCGTAACGTGTGGCCCGCTGGGCAGCGCTAATCGCGCGATCAATCCGCTGGTCAGCTTTATAAACATCGCGAAGCAGGGCATTGATCGTGCCATTACTCGAGAGCAAATCATTGGCTAATTCGAGGGCAGAGATAGCTTCTTTGAGGCGTCCATGCGTAAACAACACCACACCATACCACTGTTGTACGGCCGCATTGCCGGGCATACTGGTGGCAGCACTCGCAAGTGCCGATAACGCCCCGTCTAAATCACCAGCCAAATAAGCCAAACGCCCATAGATATATTGATCTTGCACCGACAGCGGTGCCACCGCCAACACATAGCGCTGGTCGACGAGCGCCGCCTCATATTGGTGCAACAGCGCCAGTGATAGTGCGCGGCGTTGACGAATATGCGCCGCTAAGTCGTTTTTATCAAGCATGCTCGCAGCAGCAGCATCGCCACTCAAAGGTCGAGGATGCACTTCACCATAGAGAACTAACGCCGCATCAAATGAAGCAATGGCTTCTTGGTGTCGGAGCATCAATTGCAGTGCCACGCCTCGTTCAAAAATACAGCGTGGATTGTCGCCTTCAATCGTCAGTGTGCGATCAAACGCCTGCATCGCGGCCGTGAGCTTGACCAAGTGCGTCGGTGCAGGTTGCGTAAATTCTTCGAGGTCTTTGGCAAGGGGTGCCTGTTGACGCAACGCCATCCCTAAGCAGAGGTGATAAATCGCCACGCCGTCATCGGCTTTGACTGCTGCCGCAAATGCGGTGACCGCCTCGTCGATTTCCCCAAAATCCAGCAGCAAAATTCCATACATTAGCGCCGAAGGAGCGTATTCATTGTCGAGCTGAAAGGCGGTGCGGGCAGCTTCAAGTGCTTCGTCATACCGTTCGAGCGTACGGAGCACCCGCGCAAACACGCGCCAGTGTTCGCTCACTTGCCCTTGGAGTTCTACGGCACGGCGCGCCAACGACAAGGCCTCGTCGGTTTTGCCTTGCGCCAACGACACATCAGCCAGACAAGCGATTGTGGCAGCGGCACTCGGCAATTGCGCCATCACACGGCGTAATTCATGTTCGGCCTCGGCGTATTCCCCTGATTGAAAATAGAGCATACCGAGGCGGTAAACCAAATTCAATTCCATCGGTACCAATTCCACCGCCCGCACCATACAATGTGCCGCATTGATGAAATCGTTGATGGACTCATAATCTTCAGATAGCGCAACCCACCATTCGTAATCTTGGTCACGCAGACGCACCGCCGCAATCATGTGGGGGATGGCTTCCCCACGACGTTTAACAATCCGTAAGATACCCGCAAGTTGATGGCGCGCATACGCATCATTGGAATTGAGCTTCACCGCCCGCTCTGCCGCCTCGAGTGCCCGTTGCAGATTGCCTTTGCGTTGCATGATTTGCGACATCAACGTCAAGGCTTTGACATCGTGGGCATCGCGGCGCAACGCCTCGAGTACATCAGCAGCTGCAGCATCGATTTGATCGATGCGCAACAACAATTCAGCCCGTTTGCGCCACAACACCGGATGATCTGCGGCCACAGCCAAGGCTTGATCGATTTCGCTAATCGCTTCTTTGTGCCAGCCACGTTGCGCTTGGACATCAGCCAAATCGGCACGCCAATGATGCGCTTCGGGACGTTTGGCAATAGCTTTTTCGATGGCAGATACGGCGCTTTTGCTATCACCAACCCCCAAAAATGCGCGACCAAGGGTATGGTAATATTCGGCACGATCATTCAAGGCGACGGCTTCTTGGAGGACCTGCACCGCCTCTTTGTCGGCACCGGTATGATGAAGCAACGTCCCTAATAGATAGTGCCACCCTGCATGGTCAGGGCGTTGTTGTACGGCAATGCGATAACTTGCAATGGCCGAGGTGCGTTGCCCCATGCCGAGGAAGGCATCACCAAGCAAAGCATGATGTTCTGCTTGGGCTGGTGATGCCGCCACCGCTTGTTCGGCGCATTCACGCGCTTCAGACCAGCGGGCG
This sequence comes from Roseiflexaceae bacterium, assembly GCA_947450095.1. Taxonomy (GTDB): domain Bacteria; phylum Chloroflexota; class Chloroflexia; order Chloroflexales; family Roseiflexaceae; genus UBA965. Next base: position 16,917 of record CANFUF010000046.1, on the reverse strand, counting down.
CTTTTGGCATAGGCTGCGCTCATCCGGGCATACACGGCAGCCCCAATTGCCGGTGTGGCATGACTATTTTTGGCGTGAGGCGTGGCACGATCGAGATCAAGCGCCTGTTGTAATTCGATAATTGCCGCTTCAGGGACACCGATGGCAATTAATATTTCCCCTAAACGCAAATGATGCATGGCAGATTTGGGCACAAGGCTCACCAACCGCTGAGCCACATCGGCCGCTTGGGTAAAGTCATCCAGGGCAATCGACACATCACGTAAACCACTCAAGGCCGATTCGTGATGTGGGTCGATGGCCAGTGCTTGGCGATATAATTCACCGGCTTCTTCGTGACGGGTCAAGCCAAACAACGCTTCGGCGGCAGCTACAATCGCCTCGACGGCATGGCCATCGAGACCCAAGGCATGTCGCGCCACTTGGAGTGCCTGTTCAAAAAACCCTTGGCTCCGCAACACGCGGCTCCGCTCACTTTGGACATCCACCCGTTGAGGTGCGAGGGTCGCCGCCGCTTCGAGCATTTCGGTGGCTTCATTGGGGCGTTGCGTCGCTAAAGCCATCCGGCCAACCTGCAACAAGGCATCAACATTGCCGGGATCGCTTTGGTAGGCACGGCGGGCATGTTCATAGGCACTATCATAGTGGCCATGTTGTGCCATCGCTTGGCTATACGCTACTAATGTTTGCGGGTTATCGGGTTGCAATTGAATTGCTTGGTCAAATGTCTGAATCGCGGCATCAATTTGCCCATCACCAGCCAATGCCCGCCCAATCGCTTCGAGTATCGAACCATTGCTCACCGCATCAACAATCTGGCGCAACGCAAACAAGGCCTGCTTCCAATGTCCTTCGGCGATATGCAACAACCCGGCTTGGAACCACGATTGGTCATCCGGGGTATTCCACAATGCCTTGGCCATATAGCCCCGGGCGCGTTTGATTTGGCCACGACGCAACGCAAACCCCGCAGCAGTGCGGAGTAATTCTGCGTTATCGGTATGATGCAACAAGGCGCGTTGCAACACGGCATCACCTTGCTCGAAATGACCCAATTTTTCGTATGCCACCACCGCGTCACGGAGCAATGAAATATTATCACCATCAATCCCAAGGGCTTTGTTGTACATTTCGACCGCTTCACGTTGGCGGCCAAGCTCGCTCAACGATTGCGCCATCGCATGCATATAGGTCGTATCATCTGGCGCCAACGTCACCGCTTTGCGGTAGGTTGCCAAGGCCGTATCATGATCACCACGGCGCCACAACAAACTCGCCAAATCCCCATGCAGTCCTGCATGATTGGCAGATTGCGCCAATGCAGCCCGCACAATCTGCAACGCACCATCTGTATCACCACGGCGTTGCAGTAGTTGCACTAAATGGCGTTGCGCTACAACATTGGTGGGAGCGAGTTCAATTGCCGTCCGCAATGCCACAATGGCAGCGTCGCTATCACCACTAGCATCACATACCCGGGCAAAATCGACATAGAGGGTATCGTCATTGGGATGAAGTTCAATCGCCCGTTGGAACGCAGACCACGCCGCATGCCAATCAGACAACGATAAATACACCCGCCCCAATGTCGCATGGCTCGCCGCATCATCCGGTGCCAAGCGGAGTGCTTTGTCGAGATAATTCTGGGCGGCACGCAATTCGCCCCGCAACCAACACAATCGTCCTAATTCCGCCAATAACGCCGGTTGGTCACCTAATTGAGCAACGGCGTGCACCAGCAATACTTGGGCATCATTCGCCCGGTCCAAATGCTCGAGTACTTGGGCTTTTTGACGATAGAGCAAAGGATCATCTATCACATCACGCAACGCCAAATCAATTGCCTCAAGGGCTGCAGGATAGTTTTTTTGTTGAATATAAATCTGCCCCAAGGCCCGAGCCACATTGGCTCCTTGCTGGCGATAGGTATCAAATAAGCCCCGCAACACATGGGCCGCTGCATCCAACGACCCGAGTTGACCGTAGGCCACCCCTAACTGATGCTGGCTATGCAAATCTTCGGGACGCGTTTTGCTGATAACTTCGTATGACTTGACCGCCCCAGGCCAATCGTGGAGCATCGTCGACAAATCAGCGATCCGGCGCAACACATCGGTATCTTGTGGTTGCATGGCACTCACCAATTCGAGCTGTTGCCGTGCCTGCCGGTATGCCCCTTCTTGCTGCAACACATCGGCCACGGCCAACCGTAAGGCGGGAGTATGCACCCCTGCCGCATTCAACACCTCATCGACCCGGGTGCCATCATGGTGCAACAATGCCCGCACCACTGGTCGCACCAAACCAAGTTCGATACACCGCCGCACCACCGCCGGCCGGTTTTCACTCATCGCAAATACCAGTCCCACGATTTCTTCGTCTTCATTCAGTTGTGAGAGGCTCCAACTCGCCACGGGTTGGGTCGACAATTGCGTCGCACAGACCGCAGCTCGCAACAAATTATGCCGAAAGGTGAGTGTTTGCTGTTCATAATCAAACAACAACACTCCTGCCCCCACCAATGCCCGTAATGCACCAATCAATGGATCGGTCGTCGGTGCACCCAATAGTTGTTGGGCGACCAACGCCGTATTGACCAGCCCAGGCAAGGCTCGTTGTAGCACGTCAGCCAGCACCCATGGATCGCGTTGACCGCCCATATCACTGCGCATGCGCAGTAACCGCGCCAATGCGTCCGGGGCGGTCGCATCAGTCAGAGTTACGACACTCTGCATCCATTCCCACAAAAATTTGCCCCGTAATTGCAACGGTAACGATTGGTCACGCGCCATCAATTGGATATAGGCACCCAACCACCGCGGCCGACCAGCAAGTGCAACCGCAGCATCATCCCCTTCGAGTAATTGGGCGGCTGCATCACCACATTGCGTCCGTACATATACCACCACTTCCCGTGGGGGGAGTGGCCGCAACGCTCGGACATCAGCGGTACTAAACCATGGCCGGAACAACGGCAACGCCTCACTCCGACACGTCAATACCCAACGGGCCTGCGTACCCAACGTACTCATCAGCGTCGCAATCCCAGACAACGCCGTTAATTGAATATCGCTCCGTAGTTGTTCGAGACCATCAATAAAAAAGACCAACGAACGATCACTGAGTTCGCGCCATACTGGCGCCGCTACACCAACGCTCTCACTAATCGTTTGTTCGAGTGATTCACGAAACTGTGCCAAATCGACATAGATCGGCACGAGGGGCGTATTTTTTTGTTTGGGCGTACGTTGTTCATTTAATACCACATTGGCCATGGTCATCGCTTGCAGGCGCAGACTACAACTTTTGCCGGCACCCGCTGCCCCTACCACCACCAATCGTGGTGATTGGTCTATTGCTTGGCGCAAGGTAAGTTGTTGGCTCCGGCCACGGTCACCCGTCTCGTTGGTCACTGCCAATGGCGGAAGCGCACGCACCGCAACGGTTGCGGCATGTGCGATATATGCGTCGAGGTATGTTTTTACCCACGTGGTGCCATTGTTCATTGCTTACTCACACTTGCTCGGCATCACGTTCAAGTACACAAAAACGCATCACCAAATCTGCAAACATCATCACCATTCGTTGCACATCGGCATCATCATGGGCACCACTCACCACCAATGCCTGTGGCGATTCCCCCGGACGATACAACGGTATAACCATCAATGATTCACGTTCATGCACCACAAAACACAATGTTTCACGGCGTAACGCATCACTAATCTGCTCGCATTGTGATGCGCTCAACTGCGTAATCATGTCGCTATCGGTTGGTGTTTGCCACAAAGACTCTACTGTCCGATTTGGACCGGGAGCCACCATTGCCATCCCTCCCAAACCCAATACCGTCACCAACCGTTCGCTGGCGGCAACTTGGGTTAATGGTGCATCATCGTTGGTTTGCTCACGCTCAATCATTCGCCATAACACCTGCATCGCCTGTTGATCTCGCTCGCGGCGCTCGCTATTTGCAAGCATCAAACTGCGCATCCGCACGAGCACCAACAATTGCGCCAACGCTTCGTGTTGCATCCGATCGAGTAAACTTGGATTCCGATGCACAACCAATGCGCTCTGCTCATCGGCATGTGCCGATGTAATCACAAAACAATCAGTTTTGTTACTGACAATCGGCGTCGATTCACCTGCCAAATAAAAATCAACTGCAGCCCCGACAATGTCGTACCCCCGTTCCCGGGCCATCCGCATCAATTCGTCATGACTGGTTGTTTCTACAATGCTTAAATTTGCATGTTGCCACTCCGCAAAACGGGCACTATTGGTTTGGGTAGTCAACATCGGCATTATTTGATGTTGGACACCCGTATATAAACAAATCACAGCCGACTGGATCATACTACTCAACCATGCCACCGCGACGCCGGCAATACATTGCACAAACAATACAGTCGCTAACCCGTCACTTACTACCGGCATATCGAGCAATGCAACAGCCAACAAAATCAGAATCCCCACACAGGTTGCCGCGATAGCATCACGCATCCCACCATGAATCGCCCCAATTGGGATCAGCACCAGCACTACTCCCAAAATTGGACTCATCACCCCACCGGTGCTACTCACTAATAACGCTACTACTGCACCATCACCAGCCATGCGTAACCAATACGGCAATTCCATCCGTTGTTCGCACACCAGCATCAGCAACGTCAAGAGCATACTCATGCCCACACCAATTTGGGTACCAAGTGAACTGCCAACCAACGCACTCATCCCTATTGCCATTAGCAATACACGGGTGGCAACCGTCGCTTGCGCAACAATTTCTTGCAAGCGCCGCTCTAATTGCGGTAACCGCGATGGCGGTAACTCATTGACGATATGCGGTAACCGTACTGAAATCGTACTCCGCATTACTGTTGGCATTGATATATACATTCCACCCTCACTTCCCATGCTGGTGTATTTTGTCTACATTACATTTTGATTACATCGTCTTGCCCCAAAGTATACATACTAAGATGACAGTTGTCAAGTGCTTTGTAATCTTTTGGTAATATTAGTCCTTTAATTATGTGTTTAATGTTAATTTTTAAGTACATTCAAAAATTTAAATGTTATATTTTAATTTTATTTTCCATCAAAACAGTAAAACTGATTGTTTTTACATGACAAAAATATCACTCCCACATTACATGTAGGAGTGACATGGGAGTGTTGAGTTTACACATAAGGAGCGTATATGTCAATAAATTAACGATGATCGGCTTTTTCGAGTAACGACAATACTGGGGTTTGGGTGGTATCGGTTGGCAACGGTGGCATATCCATTTGGCAGCCGGTGGGCAATGGATTTGGCGGCGTGACACCGAAGTAGGCCTGCATCATTTGGGTAACCGCAGGAACAGCGATGGTGGATGAGCCGTCATACATATCACCACTCCCTTCGCTCAGCATCACCACTTCGATTTGGGGGTCTTCATAGGGAGCAAAGCCAACAAACCACGAATGACTTTGGCGCACGATAATCATACCGGCACCATTGGGATTCCGCACGGTTAATTCTGGACCATATTCGGCGGTACCGGTTTTACCCGCAATCGAGAGTCCCGCGCATTCCTTACGGGCGGCGATATCAACCCCTTCGACCACTGCACGGCGCATCCCAATCCGGGATGTTTCATAATAGGCTGGATTAAATGGCAACGTGCGCAACAATTCTGGTTGGACATCTTGCAATACCGTGCCATCACTTGCCACCACTGCGCGTACAATTTGGGGGCGATACACATTGCCATTATTGGCAATAGCCGCACCAGCCATGGCTAGTTGAAGCGGGGTCGCTTCGACGTTGCCTTGGCCAATGGCCGCATTATAGGTATCACCAGTGGTCCAGGCAGCACGCAGGGCTTGTTGCTTCCAGCCCGGGGTAGGCACACGCCCAGGTTGTTCACCATAGAGACGGATCCCGGTGGCAGCGCCAAATCCAAATGTCGTCAAACCTTCCGCTAACCGAGTAATTTGTAATCCTTGCGGAATCGTTTGTTCGTTCGGTTGCAGGTTCACCATGCCTTCGCGATTCCCACCGGTAACGGACATAAAAAAGACGTTTGATGAACGCATCAGCGCCTCGGTCACATCAATCCAACCATTATCACGTGGTATTGAATTGGGGAAGCGATAAAAGCGATTTTCGACATACTGGTCTTTGAGAATGAGTTGGCCTGGATCGCGGATGAGGGTATTGGCGGCAATTACTTTATTTTGGAGCGCAATCACGGCATCAAACTGCTTGAGGGTTGATCCAGGTGGATATTGTCCCGAAATTACGCGATTGGTCAACGGCGCCAACCGCTGATTTTCGGCACGTTGAGCGGGTGGCGGATTCAATAATGCCGACAGTTCTTGGCTCCGCGCCGGGTCCACCCAGATATTGTTGTCGTACGACGGCCAACTTGCCATTGCGAGTACCCGGCCTGTTTTGACTTCGACAATTACGGCCGCACCGCTTTGGAGTGGCAAATAACTACGTTTATAGGCAAACCGGTCTGGCATGGTGGCGCGCCGTTTTTCGGCTACATTAATCCAGTTACGCAAAATCTGTTCGACTTTGCGTTGCAACGTGATATCAACTGTCAGCACCAAACTATCACCATCACGGGTCGGCTGCACAACTTGCGCAGCCCGGACGGGACGCCCGAGGTTATCGACAATCACTGCTTCAATACCCATTTGCCCGCGCAATTGGTCTTCGTAGCTATATTCGATGCCACTTTTGCCGATGCGATCATCATTCAAATAGCGCGGAATACCCAATTCGTAGGGGTTGACTTTTTTCTGGACAATACCACACTCCACCGCATGACCAATCGAATCGAGTAACCCTACCACCCATGAACGCGCCGGGTTTTGGCGAACTAATTCACATGACCCGACCCTGCCAACATATCCGAGGATATGCGACAGCGACTGAACTTTACCACTGAGTGGGTATTGACGCCGATAATCTTGCTCAATCACCACACCCGGTAGATTTACGGCATTTTCTTTCAACACCATCGCCACCGCACGTGGGACATCAGTAGCGATAGTAATAGTCTGGTAACGCGGGGTGTCGCTCATCCGGACCTTTTTTTCAACGGGATTTTCGAGGGTAAGTGTCTGTGAGAACTGTTCGGTAAGTTGCATCGCATTGACAATATCCCGCGGCGCAATGTTCCCGGTCAACCAATTTTGCACCGTGATATTATCAATACGCGGCGCAATCGTATCACCAAACACCCGAATTAGGTCATTACGCAGCTCTGGGCGCTGGACAATCTGCGTTGCCGGTGAAATAACCAACGTGCCCGTAATATCTAACGCACTACTCAGGTCAGATAGTGCACTATCGACGTCGCGGACCAAGGCCGCGTCATCGCTTTTGATGGGGGAATTCCAACGTGGGATAAACCGTACCACGGGCGCATGACGTTCGACGATTTGTGTGGCACCAAACAAAAACTCTTTATTGACCGGAATTTGCATCGGGAGCATGCGATCAACCCGCGTAAATTCTTTGAGTGACACATCAGCGATTTTTTGCGCAAAACCATCACGCATGAGTGGATTTTTTTCGAGTGTGACCGCCGGAGAAATTGTCAAGGTATTGGTAATCCCCAATACTTGGCTTAATTCGGCAAACACATGAAAACGGGCGCTCGAGCCTTCTGGCGGTAAATCACTTGCACGAATCGCGACGGTATATACCGGGCTACTTTCCGCCAATAATGTTTTGGCATCATTGGCATAAATTTCACCACGAAATGGACGAATTGGGACATAGCGTGTCGTATTGACTGTCGTAATATAGCGATCGGATTGTGTTTCGACGAGTTGTAATTGATACAAACGACCAATCAACGCCAAAAACACCAACACAACCACAAGTTTGGGGATAAACAAGCGCATAACGCACCTTTAATCACTGAATCAATACACATCAAGTGGTAACTCACCACGTTGCATACTCCGCAACCACCGTAACAACAAAAACACCGGCAAGGCAGGCACCAAAATAATCAATAATTCAGGAATAAACACGACCGTAATATACGTCAGTATATTAAAGCTACCCACCAACAGATACAAAAGGACACCATTGCAAAAATAATACACTAAGCTGCCAATAATCACCGCTACAATCGGTAATATCCAGTTTTCACTGGTAATCCGTGATAGCAGTACAAAGATCGTCACTACCGCCAAAATCAACCCAATACTATGCATCCCCAACCATGCACCACTCATACTATCGAAGATTAATCCACCATACAATGCCCAACGTCCAATGGTAACAATTGGCTCAATGAGGGTACGCAGCACCACAAGGAGCAACAATAAATTCAGCGACACACCAAAAATATTCGCCAAAAATATTTTTTGGAAAATCACAATCACAATCACAAGCACGATGGTGCGCAGTTCGTGCCATACGATTTCTTCTATTTTGTGTCGTTGTGGATTATCCATACGTAATGCACCAATTCGGGGTTAATATAGGGTTGTACATCAACGGCTTTGCTACGACCATCAACATAGGCTGCTTTCGCAATACCGATGGGAATATCCGCAGGAATAGCCGCATTGGGGAGCGAAGGGCCATACAAGCGCGTAAGTCCAGCAGTAACCACACTATCACCTGCAGCGATTTCTGCTTCACGCTCGATTTCGCTCATTTGCAATACGCCATTTGCCTGGATATTCCCATGCAAAATACCACGCACCATGGTATTACCGTGATAAGCTTGGACACTAATAACGCTACTATAATCATCAATCAGAGTGACACTCGCACTGTCAGTATTGACCATAGACACAACCCCGATTAACGCAGGCGGACTACTTTGATACCGCGCAATCACTGCCATACCAACTTTGATACCACTACTACTACCCACGCCAACCAATGCAAGCCGCCGGCCATCAGCAAGCGTTTGCACACTCACATCAGCGCCAATCAGTTGCCACGGACGGGTTTTTTCGATGCGCAATTGCTCACGCAAGTGCATATTTTCAATTTCGATTTGGGGAATACGCAAAATCTGCGCTTTGAGGTCGCTATTTTCTTTAAGCAACATGTCACGTTCTTTGGTGACACGTTGTAAGTCATGAGAACCAGCCAAAAAATCCCCCGCCTGGATATTGACGCCATACACTGCAGCGACGAGCGGCGTGAGACTGTTGGTCAAATAGGCTCGTACGGGTGAGAGGACTCCCTGTGTATCGAGCAAAAATGTCACCAGCGCCACAAAAAGCAGGGCGCCGACGATGAGCGCGTTGCGCCGATAGCCAGCGCCCCCACGAAAAGACGAACGATCACGCATACATCGGCGCCCTCACACTCCATCCACGACGGACGTCGTGATTGCTTAGTACTTTACCCGGCGGGTTCGTTGTGTCGACATCAAGATATCGCGATAAATCGGATTCTGGAACTCTTCAACCATTTTGCCTGCACCACGCGCCACACACGACAACGGGCTTTCGGCAACATAGACTGGCATACGTGTTTCGGCGGCAATCCGGCGATCGAGACCGCGCAACAATGCCCCACCACCAGCAAGGACAATCCCATGCTCCATGACATCGGCAATCAACTCGGGAGGAGTTTCTTCGATGGCAGAACGGATATCCGCCAAAATCGTATTAATCGGCCCCGAGATACCTTCACGGAGCTCTACGCTCGACACTTCTACTGATTTGGGCAAGCCAGTCAGCATATCGCGCCCACGCAACACTACTTTGAGTTCTTCTTCGAGGGGGTAGGCACTACCGGCAGCGACTTTGGCACGTTCCGCCATACGTTCGCCAATGTGCAAGTTATATTCACGGCGTGCAAATTCGATAATCGCTTCATCGATTTCATCACCCGCCGTACGGATTGAGTGATTGACGACTATCCCACCCAACGAAATCACGGCGACTTCAGTGGTACCACCACCAATATCGATAATCATCGAACCGATGGGCTCATCTACCGGCAAGCCAGCACCAATCGCTGCCGCCATTGGTTCTTCGACCACATAGGCCTCACGGGCATTGGCATTGAGGGCGGCATCACGCGCTGCCCGCATTTCGACTTGAGTTACCCCTGACGGGACGCCAATCACCACCCGTGGACGTGGTGAAATCAACCCAAACGAGCGGTCGTGGGCTTTTTCGATGAAGTGTTTAATCATCTTTTCAACCACATCAAAATCGGCGATTACGCCGTCTTTGAGGGGGCGCACCGCAATAATGTTGGCAGGAGTTTTGCCGATCATCGCCTTGGCTTCGGCACCGACCGCAATTACCTGCTTGGTTTTGCTATCGATTGCCACCACCGAAGGTTCACTAATCACAATCCCGCGCCCACGCACATGCACCAATGTATTGGCAGTACCAAGGTCGATACCGAGATCTCGACCAAACGCACCAAATAATGAATTAAGTGGATTTGAAATTCGCACTGTACGTACCTCTATCGCATTGTACCGGCATATACCGCTACAACATCACGTCGCAATTATACCCTATGAGTCTCACGAAAGTGCGTTTATTGTTCTTCGAATACTGCTTTAACGCGAAACATTCCTTGTTGGACATCGGCACTATTGGCGAGAGCAGCGTCGCGATCTAATGAAGCTCGATTGGCATCATCACGCAAGGCATTCACCAAATCAGTGACCTGTGCAGTTGGTTCGACACCCGTCACATCCACTGCTTGGAGCGCACTCACGTGCTCCAAAATGCGCGACAATTGGGCTTGCATACCGTCAATTTCGTTATCAGTGAGGCGTAATCGCGCCAAATCTGCAACCCGCACCACATCAGCCCGTGTTAATGCCATCTGTCTACCTCATTTACACTACACACAAACACGCCTTACCGTCCGTATGTTTCGCATTGTACCCACAATGTGATTCGTAAGTGTATGCATCACCCACAAGAAACTATACACGCACTACTATAGTACCACACTCATGTGCCAATTAAACACATACTATAGAGATTGTGCCCATGCATCTATTCAATTAATTGTCTATTTTGGTGACCGTTGCGATGATTGTTCCGGTTACCACGGGGAGCGGGGTAGGGGTAATAACCGCGGTTGCGACCACCGTCCCCGTCGTAACCGGTGTCCCCGGCACCATTACACTCGGTATGATCGGAGCCGGAATACTACTCGTCCCGCTACTGCGTTCGAGTTGTACCACCGGAATATCACTCATCAAGCGAATATCTTCGGGAATTGTCAATTGGACCTGACGCATCGTATTGCCATCATCCCACGTCCCCACACTCACCTCAGCATGAATGTTATTCACCGATCCCCGTTGCATCGCCACAGGACTTACAATCACATCAATCATTACAATAGCGGGATTTGCACGCAACACAAAATCCGCAGGGACATCCCGGATATCAATAATCACAGGCACACGCATACGTAATGATTGTTGGCTTTGCTCGACAACTAATCCTACTTCGACTTTTTTTGATGTCGTATCCAACGGCAAAATACCATCGGGGAAACTAATTTCTACGGTACGTGACACCGATTTGGTCAAGTCATTAATATCAATGGGTACCGTCTGTACACTGGTTGTTTTTTCAAGAATTTGCGAGCTACCCGTAATCGACACCAGTAATGGATTCACGCGGACATCGCGTAAACGAAATCCCGCAGCCACAAACCCCGTCACTTGGGGTAATACCACGACTTCTTTGGCACCGATTTTTTGCTTAATTTCAATCGACACATCGACCTTATCCGGGGTAATTGTCAATCCGGTCATTACTTTATCGGTACCGTCAATCAACGTCACCGGCAACGAATTGGTATAACTCGCCGTGACAGATCCATTGATATCAACATTTACCCGCGCTTCTTTGATCCGTTTAATCAATGTTTGCGGGCCATAGACCACTACGGTGCGTTGTGCCAATGGGATTGTAGGTGCCATTACCTCCACACCAATCCCTGGATTATTAAATTGATGATTGTTGATTACGACAGGTAACGTGATTGTTTTGAGTATATCCACACGAACATCCAACGACTTTACCGAATATTTGAATGTCATATAACCAATATCATTCCGCGTTGAGGACACAAGGATGGGGACTTTTTGGAGTGCCACCGTGGCATTGGTCAAATCAACTACTGCATGAATATCGCCATCTCGCAATTGACTCAACGTGTTTTTGGCAGCCCATACCTCCACTTGGGTCGTACCCAACGTTGTTTGAATCAACCCATTGGCATCGATTATTACGGCATCAATCGGCAAATTCCGCACCTCAATGGGTACGTCGTATATTTTGTGGTCTTCGGGGTTTTGGGTGACGGTGACAAATCCCCACAATGCAAACGCCGCCACAAACGACAAGGCCAGCCGCACACCGGCAACGGATAAACGAATCATGCAATCACCTCACGACCCGTCTCGGTATCAATCCGCAGTAATTCAATCAGGAGGACCACTACACGTTCTTCGTTGAGTTGGCTAATCATTTGGCCATCATGAAACATGGTAACGGCGCCAGTTTCTTCAGATACCACCACCGCAACCGCATCAGATTGCTCAGTAATACCACGGGCCGCCCGGTGACGCGTCCCATAACGCCGCGCACCCCCCATTTCTTCACTCAATGGTAACACCACATTGGCTGCCAAAATCCGCTCACCACGAATCAATACCGCCATATCATGCAGTGGCGCATTGGGATGAAAAATCGCCATCAACAAGGGGACACTCGTGCGCGCATCGAGATGCACACCACGATCTGCATAATCTTGGAGCCCCACATTACGCTCGAGCACAATCAAGGCGCCAATTCCCTGTTGTGACAACAACATCACACTCCGCGCCACGGTTTTAATCATTTGCAATCGGCCACCATCATCATGGCGACGCCGAAAATTCGTATACCACAACCGATTCGATTGCCCCAATGTCTCGAGTAACCGCCGCAATTCAGGCTGAAACACCACCGGAATCGCCACGACTAACGCCGGTTGTAAGGCATGCACTACAATCCAACGAATCGTTTCAAAAGGGGATAATGCCAGCAAGAATACCAGCACCACAATCACCAAAATTCCTTGGATTAATTGAACAGCCCGCGTCCCCCACATCGTTTTCAAAATCCAATAAAACAACCCCGTCACTAGCGCAATGTCGATTAACGGCACTGGGCTGGTAAATGGATTTAAGCGCGCAAATAAATGGATTATTTGATTCAGCCAATCGGATTCAGCAAACATCGTATTTAGTATCCCGTATCAAGAATCACCGTCAGGTTTTGTGTTTACTACGAATTGTAGCATAATTTACAATTACCGTATACCCTTTTTATATCCATTTTCGCCATCCATTTATGGGCGACGGGGACGGGGGGACTTCCGCCGTTGGGCCGGTGGTAGGCGCCGGTAATCATCACCATCCATAATAATAAATTCTTCACAGATAGCCCGATCACTCATCCGTGAAAAAATCCGCGGTTCGATTTCTTCGGGGCGACGATTGCTGGTAATCACCGTGGGCATACGTCCGTTATAGCGATGATTAATGATTTGGAACAGTTTTTCACGGGCCCAAGGGGTGGTGTTTTCGGTACCTAAATCATCCAAAATCAAGATAGCCGCATCACGAATCAGCTCAAATCGTTGATCATACTGTACTTCACTTGATGGGCCAAACGTTGACCGTAAATGGTCGAGCAAATCAGGCACCACTGCAAACAACACGCGGTAGTTTTGTTTGAGGAGCTCATTGGCAATGGCGCTGGCGAGGTGGGTTTTGCCGACACCATAATTCCCAAAAAAGACCAACCAGCCGTCGGGTTTTTTGGCGAAATCGACCGCCCGCATAAACGCCCGCTTGACCCCGCGCATATCGGTATCAAAGGTCTCAAAGGTTTTGTCTTGGAATGCGCTCAAATTGCTCATTTCGAGCAAATCATTGGCGGTGCGGCGGGCACGATCGGCTAACTTACATTTACAGGGAACGAGCATGCCAAAACGCGGATGCCCAAAGGGCACCGCTTCTTTGTAATAGCCGATTCCACCACATTCAGGGCAACGGTTCGAGGTCACTTATATCACTCCCCCGACGAAATAAATCGCCATAGGCACCATCAGTATAGCGGGTTACATCTATTTCCATCCCAGGCGTCACTGGGGTAGTATCACCACGGCCATCTTTGCTCCAGCGGGCCAGGATTTTGGCGATATAGCGCCACGAACGCACATTAGCCAGCACCGCTTCACGAATCGCATCGGGTACCCACGTGGCTGGGTATTGGGCCTCGGCACGTTGTAATTCCGCCAAAATCATCGGGGTCACTACCCCAATATGTTGCTCATACACCGCCACAATGGAAGGAATAGGCAGGAGCTCTGCCGGTGGTTCAGCACTGACGTCGTGGCGCTGTGCCCAGGCCAGATTGGCGGCAGTATGCACCAAATACCAATTAACTGCACGCCCATGCGCATCAGGGCGCACCACATGCATAATCGTCCCACGTTTTACAGCGAGCCCCAATCCTTCGGCCAACAAATCACTAGGGCGGGCATGCACGGCCACTACTTGTAAACTCTGCGCCAAAATTTCATCCGTAACCAACGTATCCCAACTCACCCGCCGTGGTCGACTAGTTTGGCGCGTCACCATCGCAAACAGATGCAACGTGACTTTAAGTTCGAGCATGCTGGTAATCTGTGGCAAGGCCCGTAGCACAAAATCTGCCGGGAGCGGGACGAGTTGAGTGGGGTCATTGGCCATCGCTTAGTATCCTTCGGGAGCGCGATACGTCAAGTCAGCAAAACGCGTCGTCGATGGATCAAAGCGCATATTGACCACCCCCACGGGACCATTACGGTGCTTGGCGATGTGGATTTCGGCAATGCCTTTTTTGTCGCTGTCTTTGTTGTACAACTCATCGCGATAAATAAACATCACAATGTCGGCGTCTTGCTCAATCGAACCCGATTCACGCAAGTCGCTGAGCATCGGCACGTGGCTTTGGCGCCCTTCGACGGCACGTGACAGCTGCGATAAAGCAATCACTGGCACGTTGAGTTCACGCGCCAAGGCCTTGAGTCCACGCGAGATTTCGCCGACTTCTTGGACGCGGTTTTCTTTGCCTCGCCCCGACATCAACTGCAAATAGTCGATGATAATCAAGCTCACGCCGTGTTGCGATTGCAAGCGCCGTGCTTTGCTCCGCAATTCCATGATGCTAATACCGGGGGTGTCTTCGATATAAATCGGTGCTTGTGCCAAACGCCCCATGGCATCAAAGACGATTTTGAGTTGATTATCAGGAACTTGCCCGAGGCGCAGGCGATGGGTATCGATCTGAGTTTCCATGGCGATTAAGCGTTGTACGAGCTGTTCGCGACCCATTTCGAGGCTAAACACCGCCACCGTATTGGAATAGTACATGGCCACATTGTAGGCCAGACTCATGGCAAACGAGGTTTTGCCGGTACCAGGTCGGGCTGCCAAAATAATCAAGTCGGAACGCTGTAAGCCACCGGTGATTTGATCAAAGTCACGGTAGCCAGTCTGCACGCCCATGACTTCGCCGCGATGTTCTTGTAGGTAATTGAGTTGTTCGTAGTAGCTATCGACCACCGACGAAATATGCACGAAATCTTGCGAGGTGCGTTTTTGGGCAATATCAAACAGCAACGCTTCGGCTTTGTCGATAGTTTCGTCGATTTCGATTTGTTCGTTATAGCCGAGGGCAGCGATTTGGGCACCGGTATTGATTAAGCGCCGCAAAATCGCCGTGCGTTCGACGGTGCGGGCATAAAACTCGACGTGGTACGAGGTGGGCACACCTTCGACTAATTCACCGAGATAGATGACCCCACCAACTTGGTCAAGGTGCCCACGCCGGCGGAGCTCTTCCGAGACGGTGCGGGTATCGGGGGGAACGCGATTATTAAAGCAGGCCAGCATTGCTTCGTAGATTTGGCTATGGCGCTCGAGATAGAAGTATTCGGGCTTGAGCCAGGCAGCAATGGCGGCAAGGGCATCACGATTGAGCAATACCGATCCCAACGTCGCACGCTCGGCGTCAACATTACTTGGCAGCGTTGGTTGTGTCATAGGAATTGCTCCTCGTAGGGGGAATAGTAGCGCAACATGCCATGCCTAAAATAGGCATGGCATAGAGAAAAAACGAAGCGCGGAATGGAACAAAGACGACTAAGCGTCTTCGCCAGCAGCAGTAACAGTAACCTTCACAGTGGCTTCCACACCCGAAATAATGCGGTAGCTGACGTCAAAGGTACCCACACGCTTGATGGGCTCGTCCAATACAATCCGGCGGCGATCGATTTCGACGCCAACAGCGGCATGTAACTTCTCAGCAATGTCTGATGCCGTCACTGAACCGAACAAGCGCTCGTTTTCACCGACACGCTCCACAAAGCTCAACGACACACCACTGATGCGTTGTGCCAATTGCTCAGCCTCGGTGCGCAATTCGGCTTCACGCTTGCGCTGTGCAGCAAACCGCTCTTCGGCTTGTTTGATGGCACCACGGGTTGCAATGACTGCAAAGCCTTGGGGCAACAAATAGTTGCGACCAAAACCACCCGAAACTTCTTTAATTTCACCTGCTGCACCAACATTATCGATGGTCTTGGTCAGCAATACCTTCATCTTCGTCGCCACAATTGGCTCCTTATCCCGCTCACGTAACACTCTATAGCGCTACGTCACAGACAATAACCTATGCCTGACACAACGTGCTCCCCCCATATTACCACAGCGAATGGTGAGGGTCAAACCGAATTTGCAATTGGTGGTCGCTGATATATCACATAGGGGAACGTTTATCCATTGGCACAACGACAAAACCACGGTTGTTATATGCGCAAGGGCGTTGCCCTGTGCTATTGAATGCCGCCCC
>CANFUF010000045.1 GCA_947450095.1 Roseiflexaceae bacterium | reverse complement strand
CCTCACGTGCTGCCAAAGTGGTCTGCGACGAAGGTCGTGGCGTCGGTCCTGGTGGCCTCGGTGTCTATCTCGACTTTACCGCAGCCATTAAGCGTTTGGGTGAAAGCACCGTGCGCGAGCGCTACGGCAATTTGTTCGACATGTACGAACGCATCACCGGCGAAAACCCTTACAAGGGCCCTATGCGCATCTACCCAGCAGTACACTACACCATGGGCGGCTTGTGGGTTGACTACAATTTGATGTCAACTATCCCAGGCTTGTTTGTGGGTGGTGAAGCCAACTTCTCTGACCACGGCGCCAACCGCCTTGGAGCCAGTGCCTTGATGCAAGGCTTAGCCGACGGGTATTTTGTGTTGCCGGCCACGATTAGCAACTATCTGGCGCAAGGGGGCCTCGAAAAAGTCGATACCACCCATAGTGCCGTCCAAGAAGCCGTGCAATCGGTGACGGCTCAGACCCAAAAGTTTCTCGACATCAAAGGTACCCGCACGGTTGATTCGTTCCATCGTGAGTTGGGCAAAATCATGTGGGAATACTGTGGGATGTCGCGCACCGATGCCGGTTTGCGCTACGCTTTGCAACGTATCCCCGAATTGCGTCAGCAATTCTGGACTGATTTGCGGGTGTTGGGGAGTGGTGATGACCTCAATCAAGAACTCGAAAAAGCTGGTCGTGTGGCCGACTTCATCGAGCTGGCTGAATTGATGTGTCTTGATGCCTTAGAACGCGCCGAATCGTGTGGTGGCCACTTCCGTGAAGAGAGCCAGACAGCGGACGGAGAAGCGTTGCGTAACGACGATGATTACTGCTATGTGGCTGCCTGGGAATATACCGGCGAGCCGAGTAACGCCGTATTGCACCGCGAAACGTTGCACTTCGAAAACATTCATTTGGCCCAACGTAGCTACAAGTAGAGCGGAGAGACGAGTCATGAAGATTACCGTAAACGTATGGCGCCAAAAAAATGCCAGTAGCAAAGGGCAGCTTGTAAAATATCTCGTGGATCATGTGTCACCCGACATGTCGTTCCTCGAAATGCTCGATATCCTCAATCAGCAATTGATGGCCAAAGGCGAAGAACCTGTTGCCTTCGATCATGATTGTCGCGAAGGTATTTGTGGGTCGTGTGGCGTGGTGATTAACGGGTTGGCGCATGGCGGTCAACTCGCCACCACCACCTGCCAGCTCCATATGCGCAAATTCAAAGATGGTGACAACATCACGGTTGAGCCGTGGCGCGCCAACGCATTCCCCGTCATCAAAGACTTGGTGGTGGATCGTGGGTCGTTTGACCGCATCATCCAGGCCGGTGGCTTTATTTCGGCACACACCGGCAGTGCCCCCGACGCCAACGGCACGCCTATCCCCAAAGACAACGCCGATATGGCGTTCGAAGGGGCGCAGTGTATTGGCTGTGGTGCCTGTGTGGCAGCCTGCCCCAATGCGTCGGCCATGTTGTTTACGTCGGCCAAGGTGGGGCATTTGGGGTTGTTGCCCCAGGGTCAACCAGAGCGCCAACAACGGGTGCTCAAGATGGTCGCGCAAATGGATGCCGAAGGCTTCGGTGGCTGTACCAACATCGGTGAATGTTCGGCGGCCTGCCCCAAAGAAATCGGTTTGCACTTCATCGGTCGTCTCAATCGCGACTTGTTGGGCGCCACGTTACGTGGTGGCAGCACCGTCGATTAGGGTATATAGACACAAAACCAGCGATACCATGTTCATGGTATCGCTGGTTTTGTTTTGCGCAAAATATTGGCGGCTAGTTGGAGCGCTTCGCGTTCGCGTTGGAAGCTGGCTTTGGTGATGGCTTCTTCGATCGAAATCCAACAGGCGTCATCGACTTCGCTTTGTTGCGGGGTGATGTCGCCATTGGCGTAGCGCACCAAGAAGATATCAACGTACTTGTGGATGCGGGTAACGTTGATGCGAAACCAATACTCGATGGTGGTGAGGTGTTGGACAACCACCCCATTGAGCCCGGTTTCTTCGGCAATTTCGCGGACGGCGGCCATTTCAGCGGTTTCGCCTCGACGTATATGACCTTTGGGTAACCCCCACCGTTTGCCGCCATGGGTTGAAATCATGGCGACTTCGGTGCGGTGTAATGTTACCCGATAGACAATTCCGCCGGCCGAATAAGCAGTGCGCTGATCACGGTCAGATGCGGATGAATGCGTCAGAGGATACCTCACTACCCATGTGACGTTTTGGCGACGCGCCCAGCCCGCATGTCCCAGTATTTGTTGACCGAATAACGAATACGTTCTTTGGCGACCTCGGCATCTTCCCAACCTTGGGGCTCGACCCGGGCACCTTCGAGGTCTTTGTATACCGTGAAGAAGTGTTCTACTTCGCGGATATAGTGACTCGGAAGCTGCCGGAAGTCCGTGTAATCTGAGAAGAACGGGTCGTAGTGCAAGACTGCCAAGATTTTGTCGTCGGGCTCGCCACGGTCGAGCATGCGGAACATGCCAATCGGACGTGCTTCGACAATACATCCAGTGAACGTCGGTAAATTGGTCATTACGAGGACATCGAGGGGGTCTTCGTCGTCATAGAACGTCTGTGGTGTGAAGCCATAATCACCCGGGTAATGTACTGCCGAATAGAGTACACGATCGAGCTTGAATGCTCCGGTACGCTTATGAAATTCATACTTGTTGCGTGATCCTTTGGGGATTTCGACGACAACATGGATGACTTCAGGCCAACTCGGACCCGGGTCTAATTCATGCCAGAGATTCATGAATGATGGCTCCAATCACCACAAATTTTATACTGAGGTAAATTATACCACGATGCCTCTTTTGATGCCCATGATTTGCAAAGTACAAGTTTACCTATAGTAAATACGTTGCTGAAACGCAAAATCTGTCGTCGTAATCAATGATTTTTAGACGGCAATCTGTGGTGACGTGGCACTAGACCGCAACCAGACGGCAAAGCGATCGACGAATTGAAAGCCACACGCCGCATAAAAAAACCGGGCAGGATTTTCTGGATTACCATCACTCATCACCGCTGCGTGGGCAATGCCGGCATTGGCCAACCGTTGCAGCGTCGTACTGATTAGCCCCCGCGTGAGCCCGGTACGTTGATGTTCTTGACGACATCCCACTGGCTCAAACAACGCGTAATTGCTCCAGTCATCGACCCACACCGTACAAAATGCCCCGATTTCGCCGGCCGCATTGACCGCCACCATATCCCATTCGGGGGTGTAACTGGGGAGTGACCGTGAAAAATGGTAGCGCTCCTCAGTCATGATGGTGCTTTTGAAGGCACTGCGTTGCGCTAACACCCGCTGTGGTACATCTGCTTCGCGTAGGGTGGTGGCTGTCCAACCATCGGGGAGTGAGAAAACCGGTGCGCTGGCGGTGGGTTGATAATGCTGGTTGAGTGCCAAGGGTTGCAGGGCATAGCCGTGTGCGATGAGCGCAGCATGGCGGGTGGGATTTTTTTCAAATGCCCAGAGCGACGTCGTCGGTGCCGTGTGTTGTGCCACATAGGCGACCATTGCGGGCCAGAGGTCAGGGTAGCGGGTATCGTAGAGGCTATCGACTTGATCGTCGGTCTCCCAGGTCCAGCCGACGATGGTATCGTCGCGTTCCCACAGCCGAATCCCGGCCAGCCCGCTATCGTCGGGGGTAGCGCCGCGCCACCACGCCAAATCACCGGGCTGGCAGATATAGTAGGGTGCCTGTTGAATCACCATGCGGGCAGTGAACTGCTGCATGGCGATGAATTCACTGCTATTACGGAGTGGTCGATGAGTATAAGTCGACATCGCAACCCTCCTGTGTGATGCGGATTAAAATAGCATGGCTCCCGCTTCGCGGGCGATGCGTTTGACGCGGTCGGCTTCTTCGGTTTTGCCTTTGGTGGTGTAATCTTCAGACAATTCGTTGAGGCGTTTGACGACACCACTCGTAATGTCACCGATGTTTTCACGAATGTAGCGGGTGGGGTTTTCGGCAGTAATCAAGGCTTGGACGATACGATCTTCAGGCGAAAGGGCCTCAGCTTTGACTTGGATGGTAAGCTCGGCGATGGTCTGGAGTCGTTCAACTGCCGCCATGTCGCCGGCCCGTTCGGCCATGGTGCGTTGGCCATCAACCAGGATATCGAAGGTTTCGTTGAGCAACGGCAGGTGGGCGGTGAGTGCGGCAACGAGATCTTCGGCATCAAAGACGGCATCGAGCACTTCACCAGCCTGCATATAGGCCGCTTCGAGGTCGGCTTGGAGTTGTTGAAATATCTCGATGACTTGGTCACGCATGGCCGTGAGCTGGGTGGCGAGTGACTCGTCACCGTCTGTTGTTGCATCGTTGATGCGATTGGTGACGATGTCAAAAAAGGTGTAGTCGATGATTTCTTGGTTGGCGGTGATTAATTGAATCACGGTTGCTTCGTCACCAGCGGCAAGCAGCTGACTAATCAAGGTTTCGTAGGCAAAGGTGGCTGCGCCGCCGGCAAATTGGGCGATTTTGGATTGTAATGCGCTGAGTTGGGCAATACCTTCGGGGTCGCCACTCATGCGGCTGGCATCGACAAAGGCTGCCAAGGTTTTGGCGAATTCCTCGTCGATATCGGCTTGATTGGCTTGGAGCGCGGCATTGAGTGCTGCTTCACCTTGACTCATGGCATCGAGGAGTTGACTCATGATGTCGACCCGTTTGCGCTGAGTTTCGAGCATTTCTTTGGTGATGCCGTCCCCTTCAAATACTGCTTCAACCAGTGTCTGCATGGTCAAAAAACGCTTGGGGGCGAGCAAATATCCTTTGGGGGCGTCGGGGGGAAGTTCGTTCATGAGTAGATTGGTGGCACTACCGACGAAGCGTTCGAGTTCGACCCCTTTGGCACTGGCCAAGAGTTGTTGGGGGATATGCACGAAACAAAATTGCTTACTGCCATCATGATAAATTAGTGGTGCTGCCAGCATGACTGGTGCGCCACATTTGGGGCAATTACTGGCATTGAGGCGGCCCCCGAGGAGTTGACTTTTGAGATGAGGCTGAGCTTCGGCATCGATGATATTGACAATTGCCACCCGCATCGGGGTTTGGCAACTAGGGCAGGCGACTTGCGCAACTTGTCCAGGTGCTGCAGACATAATACACATCCTTTCGACATGGCATAACTCTTGAAATTATACAATGTTTCGCAGTCTCCTAACGGTTTTTTTGTGATGAGCGACAATTTTGGATGCCCGAAACGAAATTATCGGCGTCTGTAATGTGTTTGATTGACATAATAATATCCAAAAAAACGAAAATACAGTATTGGTGACTATTTTTTTGCAAATAGATTTGCGTCAAAGCGAGACCTCTATTACACTACAGGTAGATTTGTACTGAATGAGGAAGCATACATGTCAGCACCCATCCATCCACCCCGGCGTTCGACAGTCTATACCCATGCAGCTTATACCCGTTGTGCAGGGACATGGCTCGAGCACGAACCCCAAAAAGCCGAATTGGTGGCGTTACGTGATGCCATGGAAGTCGCTCGGAGTTCCCGTGATACAGTAGCGGTAAATGTCCCTGATATTGATGCATATCATAGTTTGAGTTTGGCATTGTTTCGCCACGATCGCTTCCGCCCCTTGGCACTCGATGGTTGGTTGATTGCCACGGTGATTGATGCAATTGGTGAGCCACCGATTGTCGAAGACGAAAATGATCCGGCCTTTACGGATTACATTCGTCAGGCGATTGGCGAAATCGGATCAGCACGTATTCGCCGCGCCATTGCCGAGCAAGCGCAACGTTTTTTGCCCATCCTCATCAACGAAAATGACGTCGAAGGGGCAGTCCTCCTCGCTCAAAACACCTACATGACCTTGATGAGTGAATCAAGCACACCTTTATTGGTGCAAGCGATGGTGAGTGGTTTGTCAGCGTATTACGACGAACTTCCCGAAGAGGAATAATATTGTTATTCTGCGCCTGATACAAAACCGTGACGTGAAAACGTCGCGGTTTTTTGTGCGCAAATCGCGTACCTTTTGGCATACAGTAAACGGTTTAGCCGTAGAGCGTGTGCGAAAGGAGCGACGAGTATGCTTGCACGGGTAATGAGTTGTGCGATTAAAGGACTTGATGGGGTGCCGGTATCGGTTGAAGTCGATATTGCCGGTGGATTGCCTTTTTTTGCGGTGGTCGGCTTGGCCGATACGGCAGTCCAAGAAAGTCGGGAACGGGTGCGGGCGGCGATTCGTAATTCCCAGATGGATTTTCCAATGCGACGGGTGGCCGTCAGTCTTGCCCCTGCAGATTTGCGCAAAGTGGGGCCTGCGTATGATCTCCCGATTGCGATGGCGATTTTGCAGGCCACTGGTCAAGTCGAGGCGGATATTTCACAGATGGTCTTTTTGGGGGAACTGGGGTTTGATGGCAGCCTGCGGCATACGGATGGCGTATTGCCGATGGTAATTGCGGCGCGTGAAGCTGGCTTGACGCAAGTGGTGGTGCCGGCGACTGATGCGGCCGAAGCCTCGTTAGTGTCCGGGATGACCGTATTACCATGTCGCAATTTGCAGGAATTATGTGATTATTTACAGGGGCGGTGCCAACTCGGTCCCATCGAGCCAGCACCAGATTCCGCTCCAGCGCCTGTTGATGTGGTTGATTTCGCCGATGTGCGTGGCAATCAACACGCCCGCCGTGCCTTGGAAATCGTGGCTGCTGGTGGGCATAATATTTTGTTTACCGGTACACCAGGGGCGGGAAAAACCATGATGGCACGAGCCTTGTGGGGCATCATGCCACCCTTGAACGAAGCCGAAGCCATCGAGGTCGCCAAAATTCAAAGTGTGGCAGGCTTGTTGGCACGTGAGGCGCGCATGCCCAGTCTGCGTCCGTTTTGTGCGCCGCATCATACCACCTCGCAAGCAGGTTTGGTGGGTGGTGGGGCGGGGCGGATTCGCCCAGGCATGGTGACGATGGCCCACCGCGGGATTTTGTTTTTGGATGAATTTCCTGAATTTGGCGTCAAGCTCGAAGTACTACGACAACCCCTCGAAGATCGTAGTATTACCATTAGTCGGGCGCATGGGTCGTTGGTATTGCCGGCGAATTTTTTGTTGGTGGCGGCGCGTAATCCTTGCCCGTGTGGGTGGCGTGGTGATCGTGATCGAGCCTGTACCTGTACGCCGATGGCGATCGAGCGGTATAACCGTCGGATAAGTGGACCCATCCTCGACCGCATTGATATGCACCTCGATATGCCACGGGTAGAGTCACAGCATTTGTTGAGTGTGGCCTATGGGGAGTCTTCAGCGGTTATTCGGGCGCGTGTCATTAATGTGCGCCAAACGCAATATATGCGTGGGCAGATGAGTGGGAATGCCGATTTGCCTGTGGCAGAATTGCGGCGTGTGGCCCAACCCGACGCCGATGGGATGCGGTTGTTGGAACTCGCCGTTGATAAACTGATGTTGTCGGCCCGGGCGTATTACCGTGTGATTCGGGTGGCACGCACGATTGCTGATTTGGCGGGTGAAGATGCGGTGCGCGCCGTGCATGTCGCAGAAGCATTGCAGTATCGTGGTCAAAAGCAGAGTTGATTGGGGATAAAAAACTGCGGAGCAACACTGTGCTGATATGTCTGATCATATCAGCGCAGTTGTTTTGTGCATATAATAGGTGAAATGTGTTATTGAAGAGGTTCATATGCAATCATTATTATTCCCCGTCATTGTATCGGTTGTTGCGACATTGTTGTTGGGGCAGATGAGTCGCCGTGCCCAAATTAACGGTCAAATCAATCGCGCCTGGGCAATGCGGGCTGCCACGGCGGCTGCAGCGATATTGGCCGTCAATGGGATTGCCCGACTCTTTGGTTTGGCGGTTGATACCGTCCAACCAATCATTGCTGCGGTGGCGTTTGGCTGTATGGCTGTGGCAGGGTTCTTTTTGGTGCGGGCTGCCCTCAAAGGGGAAGCCGTGCAATTACAAATTGCGGCACAACAACAAGCCGAAGAATTCAAAAAAGCACAGGAGCAACGCAATGCCTCACACGATAAGTGATGTTCATTTTAGTGATGCGGTCAATTGTTTTAATCGGGGTGAATGGTTAGATGCCTTGTTGTTGTTTGAAGAATCGTGGTTGATCCACCGTGATTCCGAGCACAAAGCCTTCGTGCAATTTGCGAGTATTGTCAAGCAATTGCATTTGGGATTTACGACATCTCCACGGTTGTTGCTGGCCCGTGCCCAAGTATTGCTCGCCGAATCGACGGGTACCACTGGGATTGATTTGACTAATGTGGTAGCGCAACTACAGGTATTGCAAACCTATTTACCCCCGGTCGACAGTGACACATTCGATGCGCAGCATCTGCCCGCAGTACGATTACGGTGGTTACATGAGTGAATTGCAGTTTCTGACCAATCGGGCTGCCTACCTGCCTGGAACTAATAATCTGGGCGTGGTGGTGGTGGGTGATGGCACCGCGGTGGCGATTGATACCGGCATCGACAAAGAAGCAGGGCGCTTGTTGCGGCGAGCCTGTGAAGCGGCCAAATTGCAGCTCGTGGCTGCGATTTCGACCCACCATCATGCCGACCATGTGGGAGGCAACGATTATCTGGTACGCAATATCAAAGACTTTCGGGTTTATGCTCCCCGCCGTGAAGCGCCATTTATCGAAGACCCCTATCTCGAACCCAGTTATTTATCGTATGGCGCAAGCCCAATAGCGCCGTTGCGCAATAAATTCGTGATGGCGACGCCATCACCCGTGCATGAACGCATCGAGGCCACCCAAACAACGCTGACGATTGGCGCGGTTGATTTTGCCCTGTGCGCGATGCCTGGTCATAGTCTGGCCCAAATCGCCGTGGTGGTTGAGGGGATTTGTTATGCGGCCGATAGTTTTTTTGGTGGGGCGGTCCTCGCCAAATACGGGGTGCCCTATGCCCATGATGTCAATGCGCAAATCACGTCGTTGACCCAAGTGGGGCAACTTGATGTAACCCATTGGATTCCTGGGCATGGGGTGCTTACCGGGCGTGATGCTATCGCTGAGACGCTGGCAATCAATCACCAAGCCATTGCCACCAGCAAAACAATGGTGACGGAGGCTTGTGGCAGTGGTGCGTCGTTGCAGCAAGTGGTGGCGACTGTCCAGCGAGGGTTGGGGGTGACGTCGAGTGCCATGGCGCAGTATGCGGTGTTTGCCTCGGGAATTTCGGCTTATTTGAGTGCGTTGCACGCCGATGGAGTGGTGACGGTCGAGCTAGGGGCGGATGGCCCGCTGTGGCGAGCCGTGGCATGATGCATACATCGACGTTGCGGGTACGTTATGCCGAAACCGATGCCATGGGGGTGGTGCATCATGCCGCCTATGTGCCGTGGTTCGAAGTAGGGCGGGTCAATTTGTTGCGGGCTGCCGGCTGCCCGTATGGCGACATCGAAGCGCGGGGATTGTTGGTGGTGTTGTCCGATCTGCAGGTGCGCTATCGTTCACCAGCGCGGTTTGATGACGAAGTAGTGATTGAGTCACAGCTGATTACCCTCAAAAGCCGCCAAATTGCCTTTCGCTATCGGGCCCTATTGGCGGCAACGACGACAATATTGGTAGAGGGACAGACCTCGCATATCGTCGTGCTCCGGGCGACCATGAAGCCCACCGTGTTGCCCAACGATTTGTCAGCGTTGTTACAACCATGGCTGACGACGGAGTTTTTTGCATAAATAATGGGTTATGCAAGAGACCATGTCTGTGTTTGGCTGATTTGTATGGAAGAATTTTTTGATGAAAATAGAGAGGTCAATGATGACTACATGGCAATCAGCGACAATCATGTCTGGGGATGTGAAGATTCGCTATCAACGGGCCGGGAATGGTGCCCCGATTATTTTGGCGCATGGATTCTCCGATAACGGCGATTGTTGGAAGGCCTTTGCGGAGCCATTGACGGCGACGTATGAGGTGATTTTGATCGATGCGCGTAATCATGGCCAATCAGGCAAAGCCCGCCAAGGCAATGGGGCTATTGATCAGGCGAATGACGTCAAAGAATTAATCACCCAATTGGGGTTGATCAAGCCGGTGGTGATGGGACATTCGATGGGTGCCCAGATGGCAATGCATGCGGCGGGACTGTTCCCCGAATTATTGCGGGCCGTGGTAATGGAAGACCCGCCGATGTTCCCCGATGTGGTGCCAACGGCAGCCGAAATCGCGGCCGGTAAAGCACGGCGTGACAGTTGGATTGACAGTATGAAAGCGTTGAGCCACGAGCAATTGGTGTTGCGCTGTATTGCCGAAAACCCCACCTGGCGCGCTGAAGAGCTCCATCATTGGGCCGAATCAAAGCATCAGTTTGGGTTTGTCAACGACCCTGAGCCAGCGCGCACGATACATTGGCAAAAACTTATCCCGCAAATCGGGGTACCGGCACTGTTGATTGGTTCTGACCCCAGCAAAGGTTCGATTGTGCCCGCTGCTGCCGCTGCCGAAGCGCGCACATTATCGGCGCAGATTGAAGTAGCGTTGGTGCGCAATGTGGGGCATTGCATTCGCCGCGAAGCGCCGTTGCAATATAGCGCAGTGGTCCATGAGTTTTTGCGCCGCCATTAAGCAAATGGGCGCGTGCTGGCGCTGATTGTGTGCACAAAAAAGGAACAGCAATGACCGTTTGGCAATCGGGGTATGTACAAGCGGGTGCGATAGCGTTGCATTATCAACGGGCAGGTCAGGGTGTGCCGCTGATTTTGGCGCATGGGCGCACCGACAACGCGGCCTGTTGGCAGGCCTTTGCAGAACCACTGACGGCACACTACGATGTGGTGATGTACGATGCGCGTGGCCATGGTTTGTCAGGGCATACTGCGGCGCATTATGCCCCGCACGACTTGGCCGCTGACATGCGCAACGTAATCGATGCGCTTCAGTTGGTGCGTCCCATCGTGATTGGGCATT
This sequence comes from Roseiflexaceae bacterium, assembly GCA_947450095.1. Taxonomy (GTDB): domain Bacteria; phylum Chloroflexota; class Chloroflexia; order Chloroflexales; family Roseiflexaceae; genus UBA965. The sequence goes on along the minus strand of CANFUF010000045.1, from coordinate 11,395 downwards.
CGATGGGGGCGATGGCGACCTTGGCTGCAGCGACCACCTACCCCGATCAGATCCGGGCCATTGTGCTCGAAGACCCCCCGTTGGAAATGTTGAATCCCCTTGTTGATCCTGATGTGGCCGCTGCCAACGATGCCGGGTTTTATGCATGGCTCGATGACATGAAAACATTGTCGCTGGAGCAATTAATCGTGCGTGGTGCTGACGATAACCCCACCTGGCAGGCCGTTGAATTGCGTCCGTGGGCTCAAGCCAAACTGCAGGTGGGGGCACGTTTGCCGTTCAACGAAACAGACCGTTTTGTGGCGTGGCAAACCATGATTGCCGCGTTGACGATGCCCACGTTGTTAATTGTGGGCGATCCGGAGAATCGAGTGATTGTGACGGCGCAAGAAGCCGCGTTGGCTCGGCAATTGTCGCCGTGGGTAGAGGTTGGCTTGATTCGGAATGTGGGGCACTGTATCCGCCGTGAGGCACCCGCAGCGTATGCGGCGATGGTGCGGGATTATTTGAAGCGAACGCAAGGATAACCCGATATGTTTCAGTATGATTTAGCCGAAGTTACGACGCTGTTGCGCCAATTGGTGGCCATCAAAAGTTACCCCGGTGAAGAGCACGCCGTCCAACAAGCGGTGGCTAATTGGTTTACCGCCAATGGGATGACTGCCGAAATCTGGCCTACCAGCCAAGCCCCCAACGTAGTGGTACGCATCGAAAACGGTACTGGACCAACCTTTATGCTTAATGGCCACACCGATACCGTGTTGGCTGCCGAAGGCTGGGATTGTGACCCGTGGCAAGGCCACATTGATGGCGACCGCATGTATGGGTTGGGCGCCTGTGACATGAAATCAGGCGTGGTCGCCAATATGCTGGTCACCCGTGCCTTTGCCCAACACCGAGCGGCCTGGAGCGGGACGCTGATTTTTAGCTCGGTGGTCGACGAAGAAGCGTATTCACTGGGTGCTAATAGTTTGGTGACGCAAGGCATTGCCGCCGACTATTGTATTGTTAGTGAATCAGTTCCCGAGATTGAATTGGGCGCAGCCGGCAAAATTTTGGTGCGTGCCGATGTGATTGGCAAGGCGGCGCATGGGTTTATGCCGTGGCAAGGGATTAATGCAGCGAGTGAAGCGGCGCGCTTTGTGGTGCAGGTCGATGGCTTGCCATTGGGTGTGCATGAGCGTATTCCTGCGTCACAATCGATTTTGTCGTTGTTGAGTGGTAGCGCACAATATGTAGTGACCATTCCTGAACGGGCCGAAGTGTTGGTGTCGCGCCAAATCGTGCCTGGCGAAAATAAAGCCGAAGTCATGGCCCAAATGGATACCATTGTGGCAGGGCTCAACTCACCGGCCCGTATCGAACTTACCACGCCCCCGCCATACTATCCCCCGTTCGAAATTGCGGCGGATCATGCCTTGGTGCAGGCACTGCAAGTGGCATTTACCCAGGCACATGGTCGCGCCGGCGAATATTATTATTCAACGGGGGTCAGTGATGCGAATTTATTTGCCGAACTGGCCCATATTCCCACGGTGTTGCATGGTCCGACTGGAGCAAATTACCACCAATGCAATGAATGGATTGATTTGCCGTCGATTGTGCGTTGCTGTCAGGTATTTACCCAGACCATATTGACGTTGTTACCTGCCAAATAATCTATTCATGAGTGGTGTGGTGTAAAAAACTGTATTGGCTGAATAGGCGTCGATTGTTGCCAATCACGGCAATCATAGACGCCTATTTGTGTGGAACTGTTCAACAAGGTGAGAAATTCCCGGGTGGGGTATGATTTTTTTGACGCAACAAATAGTTCAACAAAATTTGAAATAATTTTGCACAACAAAAAAACAGCATATAGAGCATGTCACGGCAAGAATATACGCTTATTTTTTGAAATTGCGCAACAAAGTGGGGCATCGTGGGGTGGGGTATGATTTTTTTGACGCAAAAAATAGTTCAATAAAATTTGAAATAATTTTGCACAACAAAAAATAGAGATGTGGCAGTACCAGCGGCAAGTGCAAAAATACGCCTCACACGCTGCATGGAGCGCTCCATGCAGCGTGTGAGATGAGTTTAGGCGAGGACGGTGATGGTGGTAGTAGGCGCATTCCAATGGCTGGTGATGGCATATTCACCCGAGCCAAGCGTAACGACGGCAACGCCATTTGCTGGTGCGGTGGTTACTTTTTTGCCATCAATCCGGATGCTTTTGGGGTCGTCACAGGGGATATGTACTTCGGCGCTACAACCGGCGGGGATGCTCACATCGAGTTGGAGCAGATTACCTTTGACTTTCCAGCCGGATTTGTAGGTGCCAAATTGTGACGTATAGCTCCCTTTGGCGTAACTAAGTCCGCCGCCCGGTTGCGGGGCGATGAGGGCAGTTCGGAAGCCAGGAGCGTCAGGGTGGTCACAAATCCCAATCATGGTGCGCATCATCCAGTCGCCGACGCAGCCGTAGGCGAAGTGGTTGAATGAATTCATAGTCGGCGTTTGCAGACCGAATTCATGGTGCCACGAATCCCAGCGCTCCCACATGGTGGTGGCGCCTTGGGTGACGGGGTAGAGCCATGAAGGGAAGCTTTGTTGGCGGAGCAGGCGGTAGGCCATTTCGGTGGCGCCACCCTTGGTGAGGGCAGGCAACAAGTGCATGGTGCCCACAAATCCAGTCGAGAGGTGGTTGCCACGGCGCACGATGTCACGAATCAAGCGATCGGTGGCATAGCTGACGGTGTTGCTGGGGATGAGGTCGAAATTGAGCGCCAAGGCATAGTTGGTTTGGGTTTCGCCATTGAGTTGCATATTGAGATGCACCAAATGGGGATGGACGCTGGTGATGTCACCAATCACGGCCCCTTCGGGAGAGACATGGGCATCACAAAAGGCTTGGCGGACACGCAGAGCCAAATCGTGATATTTGGCGGCGGCCACAGTACGCCCAGTGACCTCGGCCATTTGCGCAAGCAGGGTGGCGTCTTGGGCCCAATAGGCGGTACCGATCAGGTCGCGAGCGGTATGCGAATCCATGGCGACCCAGTCGCCATAGTCGTTGCCACGCCGATTGAGGCGGCGCAGGTTGGGGTTGGTGTCGTGCAGGAAGACCATCCATTTTTCCATGGCATCCCAGTTTTCGTCGATGAATTCGGTATCGCCATACATACGCCACAATGTCCAAGGCACGACGACGCCACAATCACCCCAAGCGGGGGCACCTTCGGCTTGCACGACAATTCGGGGTGCGACGTCGGGGAATGCGCCTGATTCGTGTTGACCGTCACGGACGTCGCGCATCCATTTAGTGAGATAGGCGGCACAGTCCATTTGGTAAATGCCGGTACGCACATAGATTTGCATGTCGCCGGTCCAGCCCAAGCGCTCGTCGCGTTGCGGGCAGTCGGTAGGGACGCTGAGGAAGTTGCCTCGTTGACCCCAGCGAATGTTTTTCCAGAGTTGATTGAGCAATGGGTCGGCACAGCGGAATTCACCGGTCAGCGGGGCATCGACATGCATGACGCAGCCATTGATGTCTTCGGGCTGTGGTGGTTTGTCGAGCCCGCTGATTTCGACATACCGAAATCCTTTGTAGGTGAAATTGGGCTCGATCCAGCGTGATTCGCCATCAAGGATAAACACGTCGGTTTGTTTGGCGGCGCGCAGGTTGATGGTATGGAGCGAGCCATCGCCATTCAAGATTTCGCCGTAGCGAATGGTGATTTTTTGGCCACGTTTACCCTGTACATGTAGGCGCATATAGCCGGCATAAATTTGTCCGAAATCGACGATATAGACTTTGGGGGCTGGTTGAGTGACCCGTTGTACCGGCAACGTTTCGATGATGCGCAACGGTGGCGAGGTATCGGGACTCATTACACCGGCATAGCTGATGACTTGGACAGGGTGCCAGGCTTGATCGGGGTATCCCACTTGTTCCCAGCCATGCAAGATACGCGTATAGTCGATACTTGCACCCATATAAAAATCAGCGGCGCGAATATGCCCGTTGTTGGCGCGCCATTGGGGATTACTGGTAATGGTATGGATGCTGCCGTCGGCGCAAGTGACATCGAGGCGGCAGCGCAAGGCGGGGAAGTCGCCATAGCGCGAGAAGTTGTTTTCGAACCCCAAATAGCCACAATACCAGCCATCGCCAAGCATGGCGGCAATAGCATTGTTATTGCGTTGGAGCAGGCTGGTGACATCATACGCTTGGTACATCACGCGGTGGTTGTAATCGCTCCAGCCGGGGGTGAGGACGCGATCACCGACGACCTGACCATTGAGTTGGATTTCGTACAACCCCAGTGCCGAGGCATATAATGTCGCATTGACCGGCTTGCTAGGCAAGTCAAATTGATGGCGGAGCATGGCCACGGGCTGACTCAGTTCGCCGGCATCTTTGGGGGTAGGATACGCAATCCATGCTGCAGCTGCCCAATCGGCGTCACTAAGACCATGTTGCCAAAGATGAGTGCTACTCCATGTGGAAGGAATATCGCTTTCGTCCCAGATGCGTACCTGCCAATAGGCAGTGGCACCACTGGACAAGGCTGGACCGGCATAGCGAATGGCGGGTTGCAAGTCACTGATAATTTTGCCACTATCCCATAATTCGGCTTTGTCTTGTTTGAGTGATTTGGGGCTGGTGGCGACGCGGACTTGATAGGCCGTTTGGCGGCGGTCTTGGCCGTCACCGCTCAGGCGCCAGCTCAGGCGTGGTTGTGATGCAGTGACACCACGTGGTGATTCGAGGTACTCGGTACGTAATCCGGTGGGGCGTAATTGACCCATTGTCTGCTCCTTTGCAATTGTGGATGACGTTATCCTACCAGATTTTACAGATGGATTTACAACAGGATGTAGGGTGGGCAATGCGTACCACAAAAAACCACTCTGTCACATTGCGGTGACAGAGTGGTTGCTCCCAGCAGGTATATGCGGGTATTAGGATTTACGGGTGGCGGGAGTAGCCAAATTGGCACGAATGCGCCGACCGCGAATCGTGGCATGGTTGAGGACTTCGATGACCTTACGGGCATCGCGTTGGGGCACATTCACATACGAGAATCCATCGTGGAGCTCGATGCCACCAATCAACCGACCGGGAATTTTGGCTTCGTTGGCGATGGCGCCGACGATGTCCCCTGGGCGTACCCCTTGATCGCGACCGATGTCGATAATCAACCGCACGTTATCGCGATTCATCGACGACGAGCGTGCTGGCCCGCTGTTGCTGACCGAGTTGCGCGGTTCGAAGTTTTGGCTGGCGACACTCATCGATTTGGCGAGCGGATCATGCGTGACTTCGTTGAGGACATTGCCAAAGGCAATCCGCAACGCAGCGGCGGCGATGGTTTCGCTGTCAAATTGCTCAGCCAGTTGCGCCAAGAGTGATTTTTCGAGAACCAAATCATGGGCCTCGACGGTATCAGCCACTTGTTTGGCCAACCGTGACCGTTGCCGTTTGTTGAGGTCGGCAAGGGCGGGGATGGTGTGTGGTGTAATCGTGGCGTTGGTCATGCGCTGAATCGTGCGCATCACAAAGCGGTCACGAGGCGTGATAATCGAAATTGCGATACCGGAGCGCCCTGCGCGACCGGTACGACCAATCCGGTGGACATAGACTTCGGGATCGGGGGGGATTTCGAAGTTGATGACGTGTGTCACGTGATCGACATCGAGCCCACGGGCCGCAACGTCTGTGGCAACCAAGATTTGGCTTTGGGCGGTACGGAAGCGATGCATGACGCGATCGCGTTGGGTCTGGGACAATTCGCCGTGGAGGGTATCACAATTGAAGCCGCGGGCGGTGAGCTTCTCGCCCAATTGGTCAACGTCGTTGCGGGTACGGCAAAAAATCATCGCCGCGCCAGGTTCTTCGAATTGTAACAAGCGTGACAATACTTCGAAACGATCGTTGGGGTAGACTTCGTAGACACGTTGCTCAACCAAATCGGCGGTGCGCTGACTGGCAGCGATGGCAATCCGGGCCGGGTTGGTCATGTAACGCTTGGCCAAATTTGAAATCGCATCGGGCATAGTGGCCGAATACAACGCCGTCTGATGTGGTTTGGGCAACACTGCCAAAATCCGCTCCACGTCTTCGATGAAGCCCATAGCAAGCATTTCGTCGGCTTCGTCAAGGACAATGACCTTGACATTGGTCAACGAAATCGTGCCACGATTTATATGATCAATCAGGCGGCCTGGTGTGGCCACAACCACGTGAGCTCCATTGGACAATGAGCGGAACTGCCGTTCGATGGGTTGACCACCATAAATCGCGACGATGTTTAAATTGCCGCGGTGCTTGGCGTAACTCTTGAAGGCTGCTGCGACCTGCACGGCTAACTCACGGGTGGGCGCTAACACCAACGCTTGGATGTGTCGTAGGTTGATGTCGATATTCTCGATAATCGGTAGTGCATATGCTGCGGTTTTGCCGGTGCCTGTCTGCGCTTGCGCTATCACATCTGCGCCAGCGAGCATATGCTGGATTGAAGCAGCTTGTACTGGGGTAGGCGTTTGGTAACCAAGCTCATTTAGTGTGCCCAATAACCCACTACTCAGTCCAAGGGCTTCAAAGGTGTTCGTCACACGTTCCTCCTTATTCAATAACTTATCAATTATACACGGTATTGGGTGGATTGGCGAATGTGGAGATGATGAGGCGCTTTATGCACCAATCCCCGTCAACGTATGGATATACGTTGACGGGGATTGGTGCGGTTGTTACCCGATTGCAATTTCAGCTATCAAGAATATTTCGTTGCCATTTGGGCAATGGTATCGCGAAACATTTGCACCAATTCGGGTGGTGAAGAGACCACACAGGCACTACCATAGCGCAACAAAATCTGGCGTGTCGTCCATAAATTACTGACAATTGCCCGCACGGTGGCACTGCCATCGTCGTTATAGGTGATACTTGTTTCATTAAAAAATGTCGCTAAATCGCGTCGTCGTGCTACTTCTGGGCCCAAGGTGTAAACCAGCAAGTGACGAGATTGGGGTGGGCGTACTGGGGGGATGCCGGTGGGGAGCTGTTTGGCCGAACCCCGGGTAATCCGGTCGAGCCGATATTCGACGGTGTCATTGGCTACTACATGCCCTGCTGGAGACACCGCATGGACGACGGCATCGAGGTAGGCATGTCCATCACGAAAAAAGATTTCATAGGGTGCGACGGTGTGCCGGCGGGCTTCGTGCAATTCGAAATTGCTAGTGTAATCAAATGCCAGCATCTGTTTGTTATCGAGTGCTTTGCGCACCACCTGCAATGTCCGTTTGTCTACTTCGCTGTTTTGGCGACCAGGATTGCGGAAGGTCAGCGGAATGCCACTTTTGGGTTTCGTATCATCGGGCACGAGCATTTTGATCTGGCGTAATAATTTCTGTACGTTAATAAACGCTGATAATACATTTTCATCAGGGAAGTTTTTATCAATAAAATTGAGCGCATCTACGCTCTCGCTTGGTAAATCAAGGATGGCAAAATCTCCCACACTGAGTATTTTGTAGCAATTGGTTTTGCGGTCAAAACGAATTACACAATTGTACTCATGCTTGAGTGCATCGAGGTCATGTTTGAGCGCCATGGTGGCTGCGGGCGGGTAGCCGTCGTGGTTGAGCGCGAGATTGACTGATTCGATTAGCTCACTTGCCGAACAATCAGCGCGAAACAAACGCCGAAAGATAATCAAGCGCCGGCGGAACGTGGTGGCAGAGCTCCGGCGTAATCCGTTTTTGCGTGGCGGCATGGCTTCCTCCGTTTATTCCAATTCAATTGGCCATTGTTCGGCGTGGGCGATATCACGCAACGCATTGACTAACCGTTGCAGTTGCACAATTACCATACTGACTTTGAGCGGCGCGTTTTCGTCATGGTCGATCCAGCGTTGGAGTTGACCATCGGCATAGGTGCGCAACAAGCGGTCACTTTCGTCGACCATTTGGTCGAGTGACTTGATTTTGCTTTGGCGCACTTTGGTGCTGGCTACCACACTGTCGTCACGCAAATAACCACTTTCTTCATCGTTGTCGTTTTCACCACTACCACGTTTGGGCAGCATGTCGTAGCTACTTGGTGGCTGATATTCATCGCTTGGGCTGGGCATGGTCGGCACGCTCGGGAGCGGTGCAACGGGCGTCGGGGTTGCTTGGAGGGCATTGATCGCACTATCAAGGGTATGGGTGGGGTTGGCCGCAAAATAACTCGCCAACCGACTTAACTCGGCGGCGGACATTCCTTCATCAACCGCTGCGCGTGCCAATTCGGTGCGGGTTTGGTCGTTGTTGATGCGGCGTAGGTGTTGGGCCTGGGTCACGGTCATCTGGCCGCTCCGCAAATACGCCTGAATCCCTTCGTCGAGATCGAGTAATCCCAAATAGCGGCGCACCGAACGCGGCGACAAACCGACGATTTGGGCCACAAAATCATCGAGTTGGCCTTCGTCGGCGCCAGGATGTTCACTCGCAAAACGTTGCCGCAAGCGATCGAATGCGCGGGCTTGTTCGAGATCGTTCAAATCACGCCGTTGCAGGTTTTCGGTTAATTGACGGATAAGCTGGCGATCGTCGTTGTCATACACCAAACAAGGAACTTGGGTTAACCCTAAGCTCAACGCCGCACTGCGGCGCCGATGCCCGTAAATGAGTTCGTAGCCACCCTCGGGGCGTGCCATCACGCCAAGTGGTTGCAACAACCCTTGGTCGGCGATGGTGGCGGCCAACCCACTCACATCCCCAATATCTTCACGGATACCACTGCGACTGACGGCGATATCGGCTGGATTTAATTCGATGATTTGCATTAGTGACCTCATTTGTGGACGTAATGATTTATTATTTATTCAATATACCATTTTTTTGAGAAATTGTCATCTCAGAAAAAGGTATGCTGATAATTGGCGAATACGGGAGCAGCGCTACGCACCCATATTCGTTGGTTTTGGGTTTTCGGTCCGGTGAGTATTTTTTAATGGAATGCGGTGTGAGGATGTTTGGGGTTATATCGAACCAAAATTATGCCACCTGCAAGGTTTTTTGGCGGGTGACATAATCGATGACCGCGAGGGCTTCGGCGATATCGGTCAGACTGACGAGTCCGAGGAACTCGTCGCCCCGATAGACGGCAGCAACTTCGCCATTGTTGGCTGCACCGATGGTGGTACGCACATCGTCGAGGGTGAGGGTATGGGCGACTTTGATGACGTCACGTTGCATGATGCCGGCTACATAGACGTCACGGGGGTCGGTGGCGAGGGCATGCATGACATCTTCGCGGGTGACAATGCCGAGGAGTTGGTTGCCTTGTACCACGGCGAAATCGGGTTGGTACGAGGTCAGTATATGATCAACGACGCGGCTGGTCCGATCTGCGGGTGACAAGGTGATGGCGTTGCGGTTATAGGCATCGCCGACGAGGCGAGTTTCGAGCATGGTGCGGGCTTGGGTTTCGCTTTGTTCATTGCCAGCGCTCAAAAAAATCAGCACTGCGGTCAGTGGGAGCATGACGTTGCCATTGAGGATGCCGATAATCCCAATCACGACAGCAGCGCCTTGCCCAATCATGGTGGCGATGGTAGTGGCTTGGCGTTCGCTGGTCACCATGGCGATGAGGGCTCGTAGCACGCGCCCTCCATCGAGCGGGAAGGCCGGGAGCATATTAAATAACACCAGCATTACATTGGCGACAAATAGCGATGATACAGCGACCGACCACGATGGCAATGAATCGGGACCAGGGAGTGCGGCAATAGACATGGTTGCGCTAATATCAGCGGTTGGAATAAGCGGCAACAACAGTAAGGCGATAGCGACATTGACGAGTGGTCCGGCTACCGCAATCCATAATTCGTGGATGGGTTTGCGGGGTCGGCGTGACAGATAGGCGACGCCACCAATGGGCAACAACAAAATTTCGCGGACGGGGATCCCGACGGTTCCAGCTGCGAGGGCATGACCTAATTCGTGGAGAATCACGCAACTAAACAACAGCAGGGTCATCCCCATTCCAAACAACATTCCCTCATAGCCGTGACTACGCCATATCCAGGCTTCGTAGCCGAGTAACAGCAAAAAACTGATATGCATTTTGATGGCAATGTCTTTGATGCGAAAAATTGTGGGTGACCAGTTCATGTGGCGCCTACTTTACATTACATTTCACGAGCAATGATGCCGGTGAGGCATCCGATTGCCCCAGCCGCTTTGGCGAGTTCATCGACGGGAGTGGTGACACAGGTGATTCCATGGCGTTCGAGCCAGGCTTGGGTCTGGGGGTTTCCTGCCGCCATCAAGATTTTGCGGGGCGCTAGGGTGACAAAATTAAAGGCAGCTCCACGGCGTACTTCGTCGTTTTCGGGGACAAAGTCGACATGGTAGCCACGATCGCGTAAGGCATCGACGGCGCGATGGACGAGTCGGGTGGGCCAGGCGAGCGCCAAATTGGCATCGATTATCCGGAGCATTCCCATCAAATGCATCGTACCATATGGCAGGTCAACTTTGATAGCATCGATCCCCATGTCCCGTAAGACACTCGCAATTTGATCAGCGCCGGTATCATTAGTGCGTTGCCCGCGACCGATAATCACGGTGCGAGCGTCGAGCCATTGCAAATCAGCGCCTTCGAAAGTGCCGCTACCACTAATACTGCGGATAATCGGGATACCCATTTCACTTAGTCGGCGGGCTGCAACACGCTCTTCACCGGCGCGCACTTGCGAGGCGGGGCGGGCGATAATGGCCCCTTCGGGCGTCATCACAAACACATCGGCCATAAACATTTGGTTGGGGGTGGGCTGGGTCGTAGGGGCTGCATAGGAGACTTGTACGCCATGGGCGAGGTAAACTGCAGCCATGGCATCGTGTTGGTCTTGGGCTCGTGCCAAGTCGAGTGGCTCGAGCATATTGACTGCATCGGGGTCTGCCGATGCGAGGAGTTCGTCGCCGGGGCGGTGCAGTAAGACATGGGTTAATTTGCGATACTCACTATCGATGCCACAGGCACCCCAAATGCCTCCTAATTCACCCCGTAGGGAGAGGCTACGCGGACGCCAGCCGGCGCCACCATAGGCTGATTGGGTGTGGTTTGGATCAACGTTGATCATAAAAAACCTCTTCATAGATATGTAGTCGGCCAATATTGTCACATTTTGCCAAATTGGATTTGCATTTTGGATGTGATGATGGTATTATACACATCGTTGTTCGGGCTGCTAGCTCAATTGGTAGAGCAGCTGACTCTTAATCAGCGTGGTGAAGGTTCGAGTCCCTCGCGGCCCACCAATATCCCCACCCCCACACCGGCGTGTGGGGGATTTTTTATGTGCTGAGTGTTGCGGGTGTGGCTTGGCACATGTGCAATCGACATCGAACGTTAGATTAT
>CANFUF010000044.1 GCA_947450095.1 Roseiflexaceae bacterium | reverse complement strand
TACGAATTTGGTGGTAAAGGGGTGATGTTTGCCGTCATTATGGCGCAAATCATGATTCCCTTCCAGATGATTATGATTCCGCTCTATTTGATTCTGGTCAAATTACAACTCATCGATACCTTGTGGGGCTTGATTATCCCGGCAATGATTGATGCCTTTGGGATATTTATGATGCGCCAATTCATCGAAGGCATCCCCCGTGAGCTGATTGATGCGGGACGGATTGATGGTGCCAGCGAATTCCAAATCTATCGGAGTTTAATTCTCCCTCAATTAAGTGCACCATTAGCAACATTGGGTATTTTCACCTTTATGGCCACCTGGAACGATTATCTCTGGCCACTCATTGTGATTACCACCCACGAACGCCGCACCTTACCACTACTCTTGACCTGGTATAGCAGTAGTCACGGCTCACGCCCCAGCCTCACCATGGCGGCGTCGGTGATTGTACTGTTGCCAATTGTATTGATCTATATCTTGTTCCAACGCCAAATTGTGGCCAACGCCGCCACCAGTGGATTCAAGTAGGCGGTAGCGTATTTTTATACGCCACCACAAAGGATAAGCCTCATGGAACGCTACGTCATGATTGGGGCAGGGAGCGCATCATTTACCCGCGGACTCCTTGCAGACTTGATAGCCGCCGGTCAACCAGCCGAAGTACGCTTGGTTGACATCAACGCCACTGCCTTGCAAACGGCCTATGGCCTCGCTCGCAAAATGCTGGCCCAAACCGGTGCGCCGCTGACCGTCAGCGCCCATACCGACCGCCGTGACGCCTTACCTGGCGCCACTGTCGTGATTTGCACCGTTGGCGTCGGTGGCCGGCGCGCCTGGGAGCAAGACGTCTTTATCCCACGCAAATACGGCATCTATGTGCCGGTCGGCGATACCGTAGGACCAGGGGGGAGCGCTCGCGCCGTACGCATGATCCCCGCCATGCTTGCAATCGCCCATGACGTGGTTGACTTGGCGCCGGATGCGCTTTTTTTCAATTATTCCAACCCCATGGCGCCGATTTGTCGTGCCATTCATACCCAAATCGGTGCTCCGGTGATTGGGCTGTGCCACGGCGTATTACACGTCACCCACTATTTGGCACAGCATCTCGGGGTGCCTGCAGACGAATTAGCCGTAACTTGTGCCGGATACAATCACCTGACCTGGTTAACCAGTGTGCAGCACCGGGCTGTCGATATGTTCCCAGCGATGCGCACTATTGGCGCCAAAATCAGCACCGCTCCACAAATCAAACCCGACGACAACGTGTTTTCGTGGCAGTTGTTTGACCAAGTCGGCGCATTCCCAGCAGTCCTCGACCGCCACATCACCGAATTCTACCCACAATTCTTTCGCCACGGCTACTACTACGGCATGCGCCTCGGGGTTGATGCTTTTAGCTTTGAGGGGACGATTGCTGGTGGCGACGCCGAATTTGCCGCTATGCATGCTGACGCCGTCAGTGACCAGCCATTACCGGCAAGTCTGTTTGTACGTGAATCAGGCGAACACGAACAAGTGGTCGAAATCATCGCCGCCCTGCGGGCCGGCTCGGGTGCCAGCTATGCGGTCAACTTGCCCAATCGTGGCCAAGTGCCCGATTTACCGCTGGGAGCAATTGTCGAATCGCCGGCAATTGCTCGCCACAATACCCTCGAACCAATCCCGCAACCACCACTCGGACCAACCCTCGCCGGCATGCTGGCTAGCCGCTATGCCTGGGTCGAAGCCATCGTGGCGGCGGCAGTCCATCGCGACCGTGACGCCTTTGTCAATGCCTTGATTATTGACGGTTATGTCGAGTCGCTGGCGATTGCCCAACGTCTCGGTGATGAATTATGGGAACACACGTGGTCTTACCCCACGCAGTAGATATACCGGTTCCACGGGTCTGAATATGGTATGATTTTAACGGACGAAACACACAAAAGGAGCCGTCATGACGCGGATTACATTTATTGGCGCGGGAAGTATTGGGTTTACCCGCACGTTGGTACGCGACATTCTCACCTTCCCGCGTCTGACTGACGCCGAATTGGTTTTGATGGATATCGATGCCGAACGGCTCGAATTCGCCGAACGCTCCGTCAAGCGCATCATCGAACTCGGGAACTACCCTGCTACCGTCAAAACCACCCTGTCACGTGCTGAAGCGCTCCAAGGCGCCGACGTCGTAATGGTTACTATTTTGGCTGGCGGCGTGCAAGTATGGCGCCACGACATCGAAATCCCCAAGCAATTCGGGATCGATATCAATGTGGGCGATACCCGCGGCCCCTCGGGCATTTTCCGGGCCTTGCGCACCATCCCCGAAATGCTCGCAATTGCCAAAGACATGGAAAAATACTGCCCCAACGCCATGATGCTCAATTACACCAACCCGATGGCTATGCTCTGCCGCGCCATGCAACGCGAAAGCAACATTGCTATCACCGGGCTCTGTCATAGCGTCCAAGGCACTGCCGAAATGTTGGCACGCTGGATTGGCGTCCCCTATGAAGAAATCGATTACCTCTGTGCCGGTATCAATCACATGGCGTGGTATCTGCGCTTTGACCACAAAAACCAAAGCGTTTACCCGTTGATTCGCGCCGCCATGGACAAACCCGAAATCTACAACGAAGAAATCGTCCGCAACGAGATGTTTTTGCACCTCGATTACTACGTCACCGAATCAAGTGGCCACAACTCGGAATACAACGCCTGGTTCCGTAAGCGCCCCGACTTGATCGAAAAATACTGCACCCATGGCACCGGCTGGAATCCTGGCAAACACGCCTATATCCTCGACGAATATTTGCGCCGCGAAAACGAATGGCGCGCCGATGCTCGTTCGTGGTTTGATGGTAGCGCCCAACTCAAACTCGACCGTGGCCACGAATACGCCGCCTATATCGTCAATGCCTTGGAGGGCGGCGAGCCGTTCCGCTTCAATGGCAATGTACGCAACACCGGCCTCATCACCAACCTGCCCCAAGACGCTTGTGTCGAAGTGCCCGTCTTTGTCGACAAAGATGGCTTGCACCCCGTCCACGTGGGAGCCTTGCCACCCCAATGTGCAATGCTCACCAACCTCAGCGCCCAAATCGAAGAGCTGGCAGTCGACGGTGCCATCAGCGGCGACCCCCGCAAAGTCTACCAAGCCATCCTCAACGACCCGTTGACGGCAGCCGTGCTGGCCCCCAACGAAATCCGCGATATGGTCAACGCCATGTTTGCCAAAAACCAAGCCTACTTGCCCCAATTCAAACACTTCACCGTCGGCTAAATCCCAATCACCGGCACGTACACCCCCACGACAACCAAGTGTTGTCGTGGGGGTTTGCATTACAATAGTGTCAGTGCAGAAGTCTATCCCTTTGTCTGTACAACAGTTATGCCGCTATTCACACAATTATGTCAAACGGCGCAATCATGGCACTAACTACCCTCCAATTTGGCTTATCGCCACGCATCATCGCCGATTTACACACCGTATTTGCCCAATACCCGCATATTACACAGGTCAGACTGTTTGGGTCACGGGCCACCGCCCACTATCACCCAGCATCAGACATCGATTTGGTGGTCGATGCGCCTCAGATGCCCACCCAGGAGTGGAACACGTTGTGGAACGCCATCGACGAATTACCACTAGCGTTCGTGATTGATTTGGTGCACTACGACTCCATCGCCAACGTTGCATTCCGGGACCAGATAGATGCCACCGCGGTGCCGTTTTGGTCACAAAAAAAGGGCAGCGCGTCACCATGACCCGCCGCCCAGTACTGTTTTCATCAAAAACAAAAACTTACACCACCTCACCATCACGCGTCACCCGCTGCGGCACACGATCACCTTGGTACAGCCCTGCGGTCAAAAAGGTGCTAATCGTGGCTCCCGCCGGAATCACCAACTGCTTGCCTTGTTTGACCACTTCGGCCAAACCATCGGTGGGGTAGCCACACCACGGCTCGAGGGCCAAGGCGTGACTGCGCCCCCACCATGGGAAGCCTTTGGTGCGACTAAACTCTTCCCATAGCCAGATATGTTTGAATACACTGGCATCCCACATCACGGCAACCCCTACATCGTGGTGACTGCTGTATAGGCAGTACCAGGCGTCGTCGTGTTGATAATCGCTGAGGTACATCACGTCGCTACCATGGGCGTCGGCGTGGGCGGGGATGATACTGGCATCAAACGGCGTGCCACTAGGGCCGGCGATCATCGGCCAGGTGCCACGGGCGCCATTGCGGGACAAACGGTTGGGGCCATCGACGGGGGCCTGGTGGGCTTCAATGGCTTGGGCCGAAGTGTAAATTTTGGCACCATGACTCAAAAACGGCAACCCGTAGGCAATATGATGCCCCCACATGATGTCGAGCGGTTCGGCCGCTTCATTGGTAAAGGTTTCATTGAGCATTACGGCGGCATGGCCGCGGGTGATGGTCATATCACGCACAATCCGGATAGGGGTACGTACGCCCCGCACGCTACAGCGCAAGGTGACCCGCTCGGGAGTATCTTCGATGACCATGGCATCCCATGGCAGCAACGACACTTCACCGTGTTGGCCGTATTCGGCACCACGGTGGACGTTGGTGGGGCCACCAGAGGGGGCGATTTCTTGCCAGCCGCCGAGGTACATGTCCATGAAGTTACCGCCGCTCCCCGCAATCGAGCCAGTGGCGCGGGCAGGGTCGTGGATAGTGACCGGCAAGCGGAGCAGGGGGTCGATGTCGCTCGGTTTATGGCGCATTTCGACGATTTCGGCACCACGATCAAGCAACACGGTAATTTTGATGAGCTCGTTTTCGAGTACAGCGGCGCGCATGCCCCGCAAGGTCCATTCGTCCGAAATCCGACAGCCGTGGGTATGAATTGACGTCGTTCCCATTACGCTACTCCTTTGTATGCAAAAAACAGGGATTTAGGCCTGCAAGCCCCACCAATGGCGATAAAAATCGGCGGCGCGGTCGATTTCGCTGAGGGCAATCCATTCGTCAGCGGTATGCGCTTGGGCAATCGAGCCCGGGCCATAAACCACACAGCAATCGGCCAAATCGCCGTAGGCATAAGCGTTGGTGCCATAGGGGGCACTGGTGGCGGTGGTGTGATGGAAATCAGCCACGCGCTGCACCCACGGATGAGTGGGGTCTTGATAAAAGGCATCGCCATAGGTGGCCGGTGTCACAGTCACTGGCAACGGACTAGCGGTCTCGACCAACGCAATAATGGCTGCCGCCACGTCGTCGACCACTTCGCCATCGATGACGCGCCGATCGATACCAATCTGGCAGGCATCAGGCACGATATTGAGCCCACGGCCGCCTTCGATCAACGACACCGTCAAGGTGCCATGTCCCAACCCGGTGGCGGGGAGCTGTTGCAGGCGCTGATGCTCGGCATCGAGTGCCAAAATCACTTGGGCCATGGCGCTAATAGCGTTTTTGCCTAAATGGGGTTGGGCAGTGTGGGCGGCTTCACCATGTACCGTGATGAATTGACGCACAAGGCCTTTGTGGCCATAGACGGGGCGACATTCGGTGGGCTCGGCCACAATCATTTGGCGGGGGCGCCACTGACGTTGCTTGACCCAGCGTGCGAGCGCTGCTGCGCCAAAACCACCCTCTTCTTCGTCGACACTCGCGGCAATCATGATGGTATAGGGGAGTTTTTTGCCACTAGCAATGTGTGATTCGAGCAAGCCGAGGGCAATGGCAAGGCTGGCTTTGGTGTCGACGGCACCGCGGCCATACATACGTCCATCACGAATCTCACCGGCAAAGGGGTCGATAGTCATCTGTTCGACACCAACAGTATCCATATGGACATCGAGCAACAATACTTCGGGGGATTCGCCATACCAAATGCCGTACACGTTATCGCGTTTGGGCAACACGGGGTCATAGATTATTTCGTCGGCTTCGAGTGATTGAAAGGCCCGCGCCACCACGGTAGTCATCGCCCCTTCACCGGGAGTCAATGCTTTAGGGCCAGCATGATTGGGCGTCACACTAGGCGTTTGGACGAGTCGTTGTAACCATGTCAAGATTGCGGTATTCATTGATTCCTTACCAACTCAATTCAGTATCAATTCAAGGCATCGAGCGCACGAATCATCATCACCACAGCCCGTACCGCCCGTTCAACAATCGGCAAACTAATCGCTTCGACGGTATCACTCGGCAATCCTTGCAATGGGACATAGCCTTGTTCATCGAGACACGTAAATTCAATCGCACGAAAATCCCGCTTCAACAATGGGCGTATTACGCTCGGGTTGCGACTCACGCGCGCATCTACACCTGCTGTTTTGCGAACCTCTGTGGCTAATTCCAATAATAGGGGATCAGTCACTCCACCGACACTTCCCGTCGGAATAGTGTAACAGAGCGTCCCACGCCCAATCCCTGATAACACCACAAAAAAGGTCGTTTGTGGGTCAAACGGATAGCGCTGAATCAAATCTTCAATACCCGCATATGTTTGTGACGCACCCGTCGATACCCCCCATACTTCGGTGTGGCGCAATCCATCAAGTTCATCAACAATGCGTGCTGTCGCTGCCAACGCACCCGCATGACTCACTGCACCCCAGGTAATTCGGCGACGGTGTGCATAGGACTCAATAATCGCTGCTACCACCAAATACCCACTACAAAACCATAATACCCACCCTAATTGCAAATGGGCCAGTGGAAATAAACTCACAAGTGGAGCGGTATCAAGCAACGTTACTAACAACAATGCCCCTTGAACGGTAACCATCACTACATGCTGCCACGGCCGGTTAAACCGATCGACCACATCACTCGTGTCGAGTGGTGCAATCATCACTACTCGCCGGCGCGGCGCTTGGGGCGATTTGCGAATTGCAATGACATTGGGAATATTCTTCCGCTTCCCAATAATCAACGGCGTATCACGATATTGGATCAAGACTGACAATACTAACAATATACTTGCAATTACAAGTGCACTATAAAGCGAAAATACCGCAACGACATTTGCACCAACACTCAGTAATGCCAAAAACATCGTCGTTGCAATCCGTTGGGTTTTGGCATCAAACGAATCAGTCCATGTCAATAAACCCGCTTTTTGCCATATACTCGACATGTACGCCGCTGTCCGGAGCTCACCCATAGAACCAGCCCGTCGCACGCCAATATTTTCGGCAACTTCACGCACAACCTCTGACAACAATAGCCGGTGCTGACCAAAAGTCAACCCTTCTGTATTCCGTTTGGCTAATAATACCCCCAACAAGTCTGTATCTGATGTGTGGGTAGAAGCATTAGATGAATTCACTGGCATCGTATTTCTCGTTGTGTCATACGCAATTACTATACCTTAATTAATCCCTTTGCGTACAATCTCATCACCACCAACATACAAACCTTGTTTCCCTCTTATATCAAACCTAAACACTCCTAAATTACACTGTTTATCACTAAAAATACTATACAAGTTGATTATTTTAATTAAAATTTTTAACAATAAACGCGTAAAATTACAGTTTGATTAGCACACGGATTTTTTGTGACATTTTGATAGTTTTTGGCAAAAACACGTAGTACAATGACAAAATGATACGGAGCAAATTCGAGGAAAATACTGATAATAATCACTTATACATCATAGCGATACATGATTACAATATCATGACTCTATCCGAATACAGTCATTATCTGCTTTACTTCTTATACCGCATACTATATGATGTAGTTGTTAATTAGACAGTAAGTATTTGTTACGAATTTCAATCAGCAAAATTACGGCAAAATAGTCAGTAATTTCGCAAATCGGTCAATTGGATAGAGAGGATGAGTCAATGCATTCATCATCAGCAGCGCAACGGTTACAACGATTACGGGTCATTACAAGTAATTTGCTCAAACAGCTCAATTGGCATCAACGCCTCTTGCAATTTAGTAGCAATCACATTAGCGTCACCATCATCATCATATGTGGCGTATATATTAGCGTGCAGGTATTATTTGTGCATTCCTTCAGCATCAATACAACTGCAAGTATCGCACGGGTCCAAGCGCAACGCCAAATCGCACAATTTTCTGATAAATCGGGCGATAGTACCGCACTAATCGCTGCATCGCTCATCACACGTATCGTTATACCATCTGCCGATATTAATGCACCAGTACTCACCGTAGGGATGCTTCCAACGAGTAGCAGTGGCGAGCAAGAATGGAATATCGCACGGTATGCGGTCGGGCATCACAACAAAACTGGCGTCCCTGGGCAAGGGCAAAATATTGTATTTAGTTCGTATGCCAGTGACTACGGGCGAATTTTCGCCACACTTGACAAAGCCATCCCAGGAAGCATCATTACGGTATATGAAGGTGATGTTGCGCATAACTATACGGTCGTCAGTCAGAAGTTGGTTAAAGCACCTCACCCAAGTACTCGCGAACAAATCAGCGACAGTGAGATTATCGCTCCTACCAAAGGTGAGCAAGTCACATTCATTACCTGCTGGCCACCCAGTGGCAGTGACCGCTATAGTAGCTATTTGGTCGTCATCGCCAAACCATAAAAACACGGTTCTACCTATTAAACAACCGCTCTGTGGTTTTACCACAGAGCGGTTGTTTTTGCATGAATACAGATTTAGCGTAGTGGAATCACCAAATAATCATCTGGCACAAAAAAGCTTCCTTCGGTCACCCCAGTAGGTGCACTCATACGTACCGCTTTGGCGATATCAGTCCACTCCATCGTCCCTTGTAGTCCTTGCTGGTATAACGCAATGATTTGGGTGACTTGGGCGGCACTTTCGTGGACGAATTCGAGACGTACATGGCGTACACCCGCAGTAAGCCACGCCGCCATGTGTTTGCTGCCTTCTTGGGCCTCGGCACCAAACACCGTATTGCGACAGCCCACATCGGCGATGACGGGATGCTCACGGCCATTGCGATCGCGCAACGCCACTTGATGCGATTCACAGGGGCGACCACAATCTTTGTAGCTCGTCCCTGTCGACAAAAAGCGACAAAAAACACAATGCTCGGTATGAAACACCGGCAAATGGTGATAGGCGATGACCTCAATCGATTGATTGCCGAGCTGTGTCACCATGTCGGCGATTTGCATGGCATTACAATCGTGGGTGGGGGCGAGGCGTTGAATACCGGCGTCAAGCAACACCTGTGCCGACAACACGTTGGATGCATTGAGGCTGAAATCACCGATTAAATCGGTCACACCAGCCGCTTGTAATTGCGCCATCGTCCCCGCACCACGCACCACAATCGGACAATCGAGTTTGGCCAAGAAGTTAATAATCCGTTCTTCACCCGGCTTGATCACCCGCGGGCTGGCCACTTGCACGACGAGGCCGGCCGATTTGACCTGATCGACGGCAGTTTTGAGTCCGTAAAGTTCGAGGTAATCAAGCGTAATACTCGCAGGGCGAGCCGCGATGGCTGCCGGTAATTGCCAGGCCTGCCGTACCATCACATGTAACTGGGGAGTCATCGCTGGGTTATGGTGGATCTGCACATGCGATTGAGCCGCACCGAGCAAATCGAGCGGGTCATTGGTGGCATGGACCGTCACCGCAGCTTGTACCACTTCGAGTTGGGCGACTGCTTCACGGCGGAGCTGATTGAGTGCCGAAATTGGCATACAAATAGGTGCATCGCCATGGTACTGAATGTCATGGAGCTGATAGACGCTACTGCCCAGCCGCCCAAGTTGCTGCACAAGGATATCGTGGGTCAACGGGCGGGCACCGGGCTCAGCAATCGGAGCCTCAATCACTACTTGGACTTCGGGGTGATTGACGAGGCGCCACGTCAAGCGCAAGGGCTGGTCAGGCATGGTTTCGATTAAAATTTGCACCAGCTGGCGGGCAACGGGTTGGGCAGGCTCGAGGTAGGGTTTGACTTGTTTGGCGACATCGACGTCGTGTGAGCGCCACACCCAATCCCCCACCCGAATCCGCTCGGGGTCAATCGACACACGCCCAAAGGTTAGTCGTTGGCGACCATCTGGGAGATTGTCGATACCAAAAATCCGCCCACCTTCTTCGGCTTGCTCGGGGCTGCGCCAATCAGCGGCATCAAACACCAAGCCGTCACCCAGTTTTAGGGGCACGTCATTGGGGGTAATCACGATCTGTTTGCCGTGGATGGCGGCCACATGCCCCACCAACACGCCACGGTGGCGTGGGGCGCGACCATTTACTACTTTTTGGTGATTGGTGCCACTCACAAATGATGGGGCAAGCCCACGTGAATAGACCTGTTCCAGCAAGAGCTTTTCGCTTTGGGGGACCGGCGCGGTCAACCCCGCCATGGCCGCATCGACAGCCGCGCGGTAGGCGCGGGTCGTCAAGGCCACATAATCGGCATCTTTGTAGCGCCCTTCGATTTTAAGTGAAGAAATCCCCATTGCGACAATTTGGGGTACGAGGTCGATGGCCATCAAATCACCTGGCGACAGCAGATAGCGCGCATCACCGAGGGGTGTTTCTACCCCGTCAACCATTAATTCGTAGGGCAAACGACAGGCTTGGGCGCACTGGCCACGGTTGGCACTACGACCACCCCAGGCCTCAGACGAAAAGCATTGCCCCGAGTACGACACACACAACGCCCCATGCACAAACATTTCGAGTTCGACATCGGTTTGAGCTTTGATGGCGCTGATTTCTTCGAGTGATAATTCACGTGCCAATACTACCCGGTTAATCCCGAGGCGCCGCGCAAATTCTACCCCAGCGGCATTGGTAATGCTCATCTGGGTGCTACCATGCACCTCAAGGGTGGGGGCGATTTGTTTGGCGAGTTTGGCCATACCGATATCTTGCACAATGATGGCATCGACACCGGCGGCAGCGATGGCGGCAATGGCACGACTTGCTTCGGCCAACTCATGACCAAATATCAAGGTGTTGAAGGTCACATAGCCACGCACCCCACGCCGATGCAAGGTTTGCATCACATTGGGGAGCTCTTCGAGGGTAAAGCCTACTTTGGCGCGGGCGGTAAAGTGGGTTAATCCAAAATAGACTGCATCGGCGCCTGCTTCAATGGCAGCGTCGAGTTGTGGCCAATATCCAGCAGGACTCATGATTTCGGGACGAAGTGTTTTATTCATAGGGGTATTATACTTCCTATCACCATGCCTTGCATGGTGGAGACGCAGTACGATGCAGCAAGCTGCGTCTCCACTGCGTCTCCACTGCGTCTCTACTTCATACTTCATACTTCATACTTCATACTTCATACTTCATACTTCATACTTCATACTTCATACTTCGCAATAGTGATATGGTACAATAGCGTTGTCCTGAGAGAATTACACGAATATGGTCCAAGGAGGATCGCAATGGATTACACACCACGTCCCGAGCACAAATTCACCTTCGGGTTATGGACTGTCGGCAATGTTGGCCGCGACCCATTTGGTGAGCCGGTACGCGCGGCAAAGTCGCCGGTAGAATTGGTGCATCTGCTCGCCGATGTCGGCGCATATGGTGTCAACTTCCACGACAACGACTTAGTGCCCATCAATGCCACTAGCGACGAACGCAACCAAATCGTCCGTGACTTCAAAAAAGCCCTCAACGATACGGGGTTGGTCGTACCAATGGCCACCACCAATTTGTTTAGCGATCCGGTCTTCCGCGATGGTGCATTTACTTCAAACGACGCGTCAGTACGAGCCTACGCCGTACAAAAAACCATGCGGGCCATTGATTTGGGTGTCGAATGTGGCGCCAAAGTGTATGTGTTTTGGGGTGGCCGTGAAGGGACCGAAAGCGACGCCACTAAAAACCCCGCCGAATCGATGAAGCGATTCCGCGAAGCAATTAACTTTTTGTCACACTATTCCAAGTCACAAAAATACGACCTGCAATTCGCCCTCGAACCCAAGCCCAACGAACCCCGTGGTGACATCTTTTTGGCGACCGTCGGGCATGCCTTGGCCTTTATCAATACCCTCGACCACCCCGAAATGGTCGGCGTCAATCCCGAAGTCGCCCACGAAACCATGGCCGGGCTCAACTTCTTGCATGGCGTCGCCCAAGCCTGGGAAATGGGCAAGCTCTTCCATATCGACCTCAACGACCAAGTCGTGGGTCGCTATGACCAAGACTTCCGCTTTGGGGCAGCCAACATCAAAGGCGCCTTCATGTTGGTCAAGTTCCTCGAAGATGTGGGCTATAGCGGCAACAAGCACTTCGACGCCCATGCCTTCCGCACCGACGATTACGACGGTGTCAAAGCCTTTGCCCGCGGCTGTATGCGCACCTACCTCATCCTCAAAGAAAAAGCCGCTCGCTGGAATGCCGACAGCGAAATCCAAGCCTTGGTACGCCAAGTCAATAGCATTGCGCCCGGATTGCCGGCGTGGCAAGGTGGCTTTAGCTCCGAAAAAGCCGCGGCCCTCAGCAATCACACCTTTGACCGCACCGCCATCGCTAGCAAGGGTCAACCTTACGAACAAATCGACCAATTAACCCTCGAAGTGTTGATGGGCGTCCGCTAATCATGCACCCGTCGTTGCCGTCGTCGTGGCCAACCGTAGCCTGCTACGGCGCTACGACGACGGCAATTTTGTAATTCATAGGATAAAACTATGCCGTTATTTCTTGGTTTAGACATCGGTACTTCGGGTGCCAAAGCCATTGTGTGTGATGGTGATGGACAGATTGTAGCCATGGCACTCGCCGAATACCCCATTTCGAGTCCCCACCCACTCTGGAGCGAACAACATCCTAGCGATTGGTGGCAGGGCGCCCAAGCCGCCATCCGCGAAGTCGTCGGCGCCGTTGATGCCACCCAAATCATGGGGATTGGTCTGACTGGTCAAATGCACGGGTCGGTGTTTTTGGATGCCGACAATCAAGTCATCCGCCCAGCTTTGCTCTGGAACGACCAACGCACTGCCGCCGAATGTAACGAAATCAATCAACGCATTGGCACCCAACGCTTGATCGAAATCGCCGGCAACCCCGCCTTGACCGGCTTCCAAGCCCCCAAAATTTTGTGGGTGCGCAACCATGAGCCCGCCAATTTCGCCCGGATTGCCCATATCCTGTTGCCCAAAGACTACATTCGACTCCTCCTCAGTGGCGTCTATGCCACAGATGCCGCCGACGCCGCCGGTACATTGCTGATTGATCTCACCAGCCGCGATTATTCTGACGAAATTCTCACCGCCCTCGAAATCAAACGCGAATGGTTGCCGACTATCTACGAAGGTCCGAGCATCACCAGCCAGCTCACGGCCGATGTGGCGACGACCCTTGGCTTGACCGCCGGTATCCCCATCATCGCCGGGGGCGGTGATAACGCCGCAGCAGCGATTGGGACTGGTATCATCAAATCGGGTGTCGTCAACAGTAGTATTGGCACTAGTGGCGTGGTATTTGCGCATAGTGATAGTATCGCCCTCGACCCCCATGGCCGCCTACATACGTTTTGTCATAGCGTACCTGGGGCCTGGCACATGATGGCCGTCACCTTGTCTGCCGGCGGCGCCTTTGGCTGGTTGCGCAATACCTTGCGCCAAACGGGTGCTGAGGCATTGTCGTACGACGATCTCACTGCCGCCGCTGCCAATGTCCCGGCCGGCGCCGAAGGGCTAATCTTTTTGCCGTACCTATCGGGGGAACGCACGCCCCACCTCGACCCACTAGCCCGTGGGGCCTTTGTGGGGCTGACCACCCGCCACGGCATTGGGCATATGGCACGGGCGGTGATGGAAGGGGTGACCTTTTCGCTGCGTGACGGTATCGAAATCATGCGCGAACTGGGCGTACCTACCACTGACGTCCGGGCAACTGGCGGTGGCGGCAAAAGCCCGTTGTGGCGCCAAATGCAAGCCGACATCTATAATGCGCCGGTGTCAACCCTCGCCGCCGAAGAAGGTCCCGCCTATGGCGCCGCCCTGCTCGCCGGCGTCGGTACCGGGCACTTTGCCGATGTCAACGATGCCGTCACCCGCTGTGTGCGGGTCGTCGCCACCACCCAACCCGACCCCGCCATGGTCGCCAAATACGACCAGATTTATGCGATTTATCGCAGCATGTATAGCCACCTCAGCGCTGACATGCATGCACTCGCACAACTTTAACTAATAAAACCCTAGCTGTATATTCTCCACGGTGACACTTGTCGCCGTGGAGCTTTTTTTGCTTGACGCTATATTAAATCTCATCTATACTGAATTTAATTTTAGGGTAGCCTAAATTAATTTTTTCGTACAATTATTATCGAGAATAAATGGTCAATCGAAGGACAATCGATGCACAATGACGAATCTCACCCGCATATAATACCGCAGGGGAACGATGGCTGGCGGCATACCCGGAGTATTCCATCGCTCCCCGAAGTTTTTTCATCGGTCAAAGTTTTGCCGAACGCCGGATTTTGGCGGACATTGTTGGCATTTGCTGGGCCTGGCATGATGGTTG
Source organism: Roseiflexaceae bacterium (assembly GCA_947450095.1). GTDB lineage: Bacteria > Chloroflexota > Chloroflexia > Chloroflexales > Roseiflexaceae > UBA965. The sequence goes on along the minus strand of CANFUF010000044.1, from coordinate 7,958 downwards.
CGGTCGGCTACATGGATCCCGGTAATTGGGCCACCGATATTGCGGGTGGAGCGCAGTTTGGCTATTTGTTGATGTCGGTCATTTTGATCTCAAATTTCATGGCGATTTTGCTCCAACATCTGGCACTCAAACTGGGAATTGTAACCGGGCGCGACTTGGCACAAGCGTGCCGAGACCACTATTCACGCCCGGTGGCGTTGGGGTTATGGGCGTTATGTGAAGTTGCCATTGCGGCCTGTGATTTAGCCGAAGTCATTGGTTCGGCGATTGCCTTGAATCTCTTGTTTGGGATTCCAATTGTCTACGGCGTGATTATTACTGCGCTCGATGTGATTGCCGTGCTTTTTTTGCAAAACAAAGGCTTCCGTTATATCGAAAGTATTGTCGGTGGGTTGATTTTTGTTATTTTCGTCTGCTTCATGTACGAAATGGCCGTGTCACAGCCACCGATTGCGGCGATTTTGCTGGGATTGATTCCGTCACCCCAAATTGTCTACAACCCCAATGCGCTGTATATCGCCATCGGGATCCTTGGGGCGACGGTGATGCCGCACAATTTGTATTTACACTCGAGCATCGTACAGACCCGTGATTTCACCCGCGATGACAGCGGCAAAGCCATGGCCATCAAATTTGCCTCGATTGATTCGACGGTGTCGTTGCTGTTTGCCTTTGTCATCAATGCGGCGATTTTGATTTTGGCGGCAGCGGCCTTCCATGGCACTGCCCATGCCAACGTCGCCGATATCGCCGATGCCTACAACTTACTCACACCTATTTTGGGCACGACCTTTGCAAGCATCGCGTTTGGGTTGGCGCTGTTGGCGTCGGGACAAAACTCCACGTTGACGGGGACATTGGCCGGGCAAATCGTGATGGAAGGCTTCCTCGATATTCGCTTACCACGGTGGGTATTACGCCTGATTACCCGCGGCATGGCCATCATCCCCGCTATCATTGTCGCCATATTGTATGGCGAACGAGGCACTGGTGAATTGTTAGTCCTCAGCCAAGTGATTTTGGCGTTGCAACTGGGGTTTGCCGTCGTGCCACTGGTCACCTTTACCAGCGACAAAACCAAAATGGGTAAATTTGTCAATCCACCCTGGCTCACCGCCTTGGCCTGGGCGGTCACCGCAATTATTATTGGCCTGAATGCATATTTAGTCGTACAAATTGTGATTGGTTAAAAAATCCCCTCTGTGCGTATTACACAGAGGGGGGGCCTTGTCCTTTTTAGGCAATAAACGCCAACACTGCCGCCATAAACGCGGCGGGGTTATCGTGATGCATTTCGTGACCCACCCCTGGGATGATTTGGGCGGTCAAATTGGGCATGTAGTTGACCAAGGCCTCGGCGAATGCTGCCGGGACGACGCCACCTTTGTCGGCCTCACAATAGAGCACCAAAATCGGCACATCGACTGGTTTGAGCCAATCCCACAGTAAAATCTTGCCCGAATTCAACCAAATCGGCAGGATGGGGTCGTTGTGAAGCTTGGCATAGGCCCACGAATCGAGGGCTTCGTCGCTCCAATGCGGAGCTTCACCCCGTTTGAACGCCACCAATTCGGCATGACTCATGGTCAGCCAATGGCGCAACCCGGCAATCCACGGGTCACGGCGTTCGGCGATATAGGCTTCGTCGCCAGCCATCGGCCACACCGCTGGGTCTTCGAGAACCACTTTACTCACCAGTTCGGGGTGCATACTCACCAACGCCAAGCTCTGCGCGCCGCCCATCGAATGCCCAATCACCACCGGTTTATCGAGGCCAAGCGCAACGATAAGCGCCGCCGCATCGGCCCCAATGGCGGCAGTGGAATAGTCGCTGGCACGATCAGATTCGCCATGCCCACGACCATCAGGGGCAGTGACGCGGTAGCCGGCGGCAACCAGTTGGGCAATTTGTACGCTCCAGTACATGCCACAGCCGGTAATGCCGTGGAGCAACAACACATCAGGGCCACTGCCGGCTTGATGGACATTCAGGGTCACACCGGTAGAGAGTGCTACGCGGGTTTGGGTCGTTGCAATCATCATGCAATCCTTTCAATTTATGGGTAACATAATTTGCTGGCACCACGTGGGATGCGCGCCACCAATAATTTCTGTTGATCCGCAGTAAAAAACGGCGCTGGGCAAATCGCTTGGCTGGTCGTGTTGTCATTAACACCCCAGTGGATATGCGCCCCATCAACCCCGCCGATAAGTTCCCCCAGCACATCACCGGTATGTAGCACTTGGCCAACGCTGACACTAATTGATTTCATTTGGGCATCACCAACCGCTTGGTCATTGGTCATCGGCTCGATTGCATACCCGAGGGTGTAGCGGTCGTTGACCGCAATCGCAATATTCACCTGCCAATTATTTTTGGGCGGGAAGTGGTTGAGTTCTACCCGTGTGACCGTACCACTAGTAGTTGCATAGATTTTTTCGGACGCCTGCTCGGTCATGAAATCAATGCCGTTATGGGCAAAGCCCCATGGTGCACTCGCATCAGTACTAAATGCTTCATTGATGTGAATAGCATTGACGTCTGCCACCGGGAAGCGCATATCGGTAATGTCAGGAGGTGGTTGTATCAACGCAGTTGACACCGGTGTGGTGCGTGCTGGTGGCGAGCCACAGGCATTACACCACAGCAAGAGCATCGTACACATCACAATGGTCAAAGCCTGCTTCACGACTTACCCTCACCACACTCATCATTATCCCCATTGTAGCATCAGCGCAAAACAGCGTATATGGGGAGTTTATTGGCAACAAACACCCCCTCGTCTTGCGACGAGGGGGGTAGAATGGGGTGCGCGACGGGTTTCGAACCCGCAACCTCTGGTGCCACAGACCAGCGCTCTGCCGTTGAGCTACGCGCACCACAACGCTCGCTAGTATAGCATAACTCTGTGGCGCGCGCAAATTGAATTTGTGGTTATGGGGTAACCCAGCCACCCTGCTTGTCACTAGCCACAATTGCCTCAATTACCCGCATATTGGCGACTGCATCGCTAATCGGCGTAGGCACCGCAGCGTCGTTGAGGATGGCCAAGCTAAACAAATCACCTTGGATGGTGTATTGGTCAACTGCAGGGAAGGTGATTGTTTCGGTGTTATTACCACTCGTATGCCACATGATACAGGGGCGGTCGGGGGGCGCATTGAAGGGAATTTCGATTTCGATGCGGCCAGTCGTCCCCATGATATGCACCCGTTGGTACGAGCTGAGTTGAGTCGAGCAGGTAAAGGTAGCAGTGCCACCAGCAAACTGCATCATCCCCGATGCCAAACGGTCGACATTAAGGGTGGGGTCGTATTCGACCAAACCACACACTTTGGTTGGTTCACTGCCAAAAATAAAGCGTGACAACGAAATGTTGTAACAACCGATGTCCATCAAGCCACCGCCACCGATGTCCGCTTGGTTGCGCACGTTGGTGGGATCAGTCAAAAAGTACGAAAAAATACTGTTGATGGTGCGTAATTCGCCAATTCCACCAGACGCCACAATCGCCTTGGCCCGGCGCCATTGGGGGTGATGGCGATACATGAAGGCTTCCATCAATTTGAGGTGGGGGAAGCGTTGGGCAGCATCAGCAAGTTGTTGGGCTTCATGTGCCGTCAAGGCAATTGGTTTTTCACAGAGCACATGCTTGCCCGCTTCGAGAGCTTGGATCGACACGGGGACGTGCAGGTGATTGGGCAAAGGGTTATAGATGGCATCGATATCGGGGTCAGCCAACAATTCTTCGTATGAACCATAGGCTTTGGCGATCCCTAATTGTTTAGCGGCGGCTTGGGCTTTGGGCAAATCACGTGAGGCAATCGCAACGACCTCGCTGTATTCCCCCTTCATCATGGCGGGATTTACTTTGGCCATCCCGATATTGGCAGTGCTAACGATTCCCCAACGAATCTTGGTCATGGAGCAGTCCTTTCTGTACCATAAACGTCTGTGCGCATTATACATGCTCCGTGGTAGGATTAATCATATAAACAAAGGAGGTTGGTATGAAATGGATTGGCCTAATCGGTGGGATGAGCTGGGAATCATCAGCAGAATATTACCGCGTCATCAATGAATTGGTCCGCGATCAACTGGGTGGGCTCCATTCGGCCCAAATTTTGCTCGCCAGTGTTGATTTTGCGCAAATCGAAGCCTACCAACACAATGGCGAATGGGACCAAGCCGGGGCAGCCCTGGCCGCCGTGGCCCAGCGCCTCGTCGCTGGTGGCGCCGAACTCATCGTGCTCTGTACCAACACCATGCACAAAGTCGCTCCCCAAATCACCCACGACTTGCCTGTGCCGTTTTTGCATATTGCTGACGCTACCGCCCAACAAATCCAACAATTTGGGCTGACCCGTATCGGGTTGCTAGGCACACGCTATACCATGGAGCAAGATTTCTACAAAGGTCGCCTACGCGATCATTTTGGCATTGATGTTATCGTCCCCAGCGATGCCGAGCGCTCCGACGTCAATCGCATCATCTACGATGAGCTCTGCCTTGGGCAAATCATACCCGCATCGCGCCTGCGCTATCGCGAAATCATTGCCAATCTCGTTGCTCAAGGGGCCCAAGGAATTATTTTGGGCTGTACCGAAATCACCTTGCTGGTCGACCAAAGTGACTCATTTGTCCCCATATTTGATACCACCCGCATCCACGCCGAAAAAGCCGTCGCCGCTGCACTTGCCCCCGCTGAGTGATATGAAAGGAATAAAATGAAACGCCTATTGTTGTTGAGCCTCATGGTTATCATGACCAGTTGTAGCACGCCTAGTGCCATCAAACCGGTCGCCACCGCCGATGTAAGTAACGGCACCACCAGCACCGGTACATCCAACGACGCCACTGCGACCGTACCGGTAACCAGTGAAAGTACGCCGAGCAGCGAAGCGACGGTCGTACCTGCCACGCCGGTTGCCCCAGCGACAGGAGGACTGGACACACAACAAGTCAATGTCGCCAAAGAGTTTTTGACGGCCTATCATACGGACCCCAGTGGTGATAGTAGTGCGCAGTATCTGAGCCCTGAACTCACCAAACTCTACAACGGCGGCAAAACTATCCCCACGATTATTGGCGTCGATGCCGCCTACACCACCGTCACAATTGTCGCCAGCAAATTGTTCAACGATAACCAAAGCGCCCAAATCACCGCCAAACTCGATTATGCCAATGGCAGCCAAACCATCGATATGACCTTGGCCCTCAGCAATGGTACGTGGCAAGTTGCCGCCGTCAGCGCCCAACCCCAAAAGTAAGGCACCGTTCGTAGTTTTTATCAACCGATTAGTAGTTTTTATCAACCGATTAAAGGAACTCACATGAAGCGCCGTACCTTCCTCGCCAGTCTCGCCATGATCCCCGCTATCGTCGCCTGTGGTGGTGGCACCAGCGCCGCCAGCATCACGCCGTTTAGTGGCGCAGTACCAGCCAAAGCCAGCGATGCCCCCCTCGCCGGCGAACTCGTAGCAGGCCTCACCAGCAATACCAACCCCAAAGCCAGCGCCGCTGCGACACTCTATCGCCTACCCGACGCTACCACGTATGTGGCCGTCAAAAAATACTACGCCGATCTGCTCACCGCCCAAGGGTGGCAAGCAGACCCTGCGATTTTGGTTGAAGGTGATACCTTGAGTTATGCGGCATGGAAAAAAGACGATCAAGAACTCGTTATTGGCGTGGTTGAAAACGTCGGGGGCGATGGGGCATTTATGACCCAGTCTGTCTACCGCCCGTAATCCTCACCACCATCCTACTCGCGTTGGCGGTTGCGCCAACGCGAGAGGTGGGCACGCCAACGACCACCCTCAATTCCGCGGACCTCACGCAAGGGCATATCAATCACATCCAACACCTCATCATCTGATTTGGCATGCATCACCCGTTGCGCCAGATAAATGCCACGGTGGCCACTACTTACATAGGCCACCAGCGTGGTAATTGCCACGCCTACCAACGGTCCACCACCAAACAATTCCACTGCCATCACGATACAGGCCAGCGGCGTGTTTGCAGCAGCCGCAAACACGGCAATAAATCCGAGGGCGGCCATAAAATCTGTGGGTAACTGAAAAATGAGCGCCAGTGAGCTCCCCAGCATCGCCCCAATCACAAACAACGGCGTGACTTCCCCCCCTTTGAACCCAAAGCCGAGGGTGAGCGCCGTCAAGATTATTTTTAACAAAAACCCCCACCATACCACCCCATTGGGCACAAATGCCTGTTGGAGTAACGGCAAACTGAGGCCATTGTAGTCGTAATTCCCTATTCCCCACGTCACCACGATGACGACCATACCACCCACCACTGCCCGCCACACCGGCTGGGGGATGTAGTGGCTGGTGATGTGGCTCACCCAATGTGTCCCCTCCGAAAAAAGCACACTTGCCCCCGCAAAAACGAATCCTGCCAGCACCAACTGTCCTACCAACAGCGGGGTGACAGCTGGAACCGTGAGCACGTGATAATGAAGGTGACTGACCTGCAAGTATTGCACCGTCCAATCACCTACAAATGCCGCCACGAGACAGGGGAGCAACGCGCGATAACGGATGCCACCGACAGTCAATACTTCCATCCCAAATACCATCCCTGCCAAAGGAGTCCCAAAAATACTCCCAAACCCGGCGCTAATCCCCGCCATCAACATCATGCGCGTGTCGCTCGGCGTCAGACGCAACCAGCGTGCGATGGCGCCAGCGATACTGCCTCCCATCTGCACGGCCGTCCCTTCGCGCCCCGCCGAGCCACCACCGAGATGGGTCAACAACGTGGCACCCAGCACCAACGGCATCATTCGGAACGGTACACCATCTCCTTGGGGGGCATGAATCTGTTCAAGGATGAGATTGTTGCCAGCGACAGCACGTTGACCATAGCGTTGATACACCCACGCAATCAGCGCACCACTGACAGGCAGCAGATAGAGCAACCAGGTATGACTTTGAAAAAGTAATGTAGTCTGAGCAAGTAATGTCAAAAAAAGGGCACTCGCACACCCTGCGAGGCACCCCACCACGGCCGCGAGTACCAGCCGACGGAATATGTGCATGGAGCGATTCCTCACTATAAAAACCTATTCTGAGATTCTTCGTATGGTTGATTGTAGCGAAGTTTTGCTATCATGATACCCAATGAAGCAACAAAAAACCGAGGCTAGGCAATTGCCCAACCTCGGTCTTCGTGCATCCCAATGCGAAACTACTTGGTTTCGCGGTAGGCCACGTGCTTGCGCACGGTGGGGTCATAGCGGCGCAATTCGAGCCGGCTGGGGTCGTTCTTGCGGTTCTTGACGGTGGTATAGGTGTGGGCACTCTCGGTGCTCCGCAACTTGATGATGATGCGGTTGCCTTTTTTGCTGGCCATGGTGTTCCTCACAAAATAGTTTATAACTTGCCACATTGTACCAAACTCACGCCTACTTGGCAAACAGTAGATATTACCGGATCCCCATTATCTCGCACAGCGCACACAGAGGATGCAGAGGCATTCGTTGGCGACGTCACTTCCGACTTCCCACGGGCGAATAGCGGCGAATCAATTCGCCGGCATGATTCGCCCCTCCTACGTCCCACTTCCCATGGACGAATAGCAGCGAATCAATTCGCTCGCATGATTCGCCCCTACTTATTGGCTTCCGACGTCACTTCCCGTGGGCGAATAGCAGCGAATCAATTCGCTCGCATGATTCGCCCCTACTTCCGACGTCACTTCACACGGGCGAATAGCAGCGAATAAATTCGCCGGCATGATTCGCCCCTACTTCCGACGTCACTTCACACGGGCGAATAGCAGCGAATAAATTCGCCGGCATGATTCGCCCCTACTTCCGACGTCACTTCCCACGGGCGAATAGCAGCGAATCAATTCGCTCGCATGATTCGCCCCTACTTCCGACGTCACTTCACACGGGCGAATAGCAGCGAATAAATTCGCCGGCATGATT
>CANFUF010000043.1 GCA_947450095.1 Roseiflexaceae bacterium | reverse complement strand
GAGACGCAGCAGCTGCGTCTCATCTAACGAAGTATGAAGGAGAAAGTATGAAGTTGGAAGTGAAGTTGGAAGTGAAGTTGGAAGTGAAGTTGGAAGTGAAGTTGGAAGTTTACTGCCACACAAGAACCATTACTCTCCCGATTTTTGTTTGCGGCGTTTAGTGCTAGCAATGAGGAACGTTAAATGAGACGCAGCAGCTGCGTCTCATCTAACGAAGTATGAAGGAGAAAGTATGAAGTTGGAAGTGAAGTTGGAAGTGAAGTTGGAAGTGAAGTTGGAAGTGAAGTTGGAAGTGAAGTTGGAAGTGAAGTTGGAAGTTTACTGCCACACAAGAACCATTACTCTCCCGATTTTTGTTTGAGGCGTTTAGTGCTAGCAATGAGGATGCGGAGTAATTCATCACACTCATTGATGTGTGGTTCAATTTGGAGCTTGGGAACTTTATGGGTATCGCGCAATAATTGCAACCAAAACAATGTTTCACGTGATTCTTTACACGCAATGTACATTTTGTTCGTAAAGTCTGCGGTCGATATCGCGCTCCGTGATTCAGCCACATTTGCCGCAATACTGGTGGCACTTCGTACCATTTGTTCGCGGAGGAAAACGGGTACAGATTGGAGAGTTTGCTCATAAAACAGCACCATTGCTACTGCAAACTGATAACTCCGTTCCTGTATGGTTTGTTCATACGGCATATTCTAGTCCCTCTCTAAGCTATGACTGATATATCCAACTCCTCTTCCTCGGTACACTATTGCACGATGGCATTACTACAGCATTACCAATGCCCGATACAGACGAAGCATATTGCGTCACTTCCTACTTCAAGCTTCATACTTCACTTCACACTTTAACTTCCTACTTCCAGCTTCATACTTCAAACTTCAAGTATGTTATAATTCGGCAGATGATATATGGGGTTTACAGAGACTGAGGTCTATGTTCAACAAGATTTTGATTGCCAACCGTGGCGAAATTGCCGTACGTATCGTACGCGCCTGCCACGAACTCGGGGTACGGGCCGTCGTGGCCTATAGCGAAGCAGATCGCTATTCACTCGCCGTACGCACCGCCGATGAAGCCGTCTGTATCGGTCCAGCACCGTCGCCACGCTCATATCTCAACCAATCAGCCCTGATTAGTGCGGCGCGGATTACCGGCTGTGATGCCATCCATCCTGGCTATGGTTTTTTGTCTGAAAACGCCTACTTTGCCGAAATCTGTGCCCAATACGGCATTACCTTTATTGGGCCCAGCCCCGAAGCAATCCGCCTGATGGGTGACAAAATCGAAGGCCGCACGACGATGCGTGCCGCCGGCGTCCCCATCGTCCCCGGTTCTGAAGGTGAACTCAAATCACTCGATGAAGCAGTCGAACTGGCCGTTGGTATCGGCTACCCCGTGCTCCTCAAGCCCGCCGGTGGTGGTGGTGGTCGCGGTATGCGCGTCGCCAACGACGAAGCCGAATTGGTGCGCTACTATGCCACCGCCAAAAGCGAAGCAGAAGCCGCCTTTGGCAATGGTGCGTTGCTCCTCGAAAAATACCTGCCTAAGGTGCGCCACGTCGAAATCCAAGTCCTGGCCGACCAATATGGCAACGCTATCCACCTCGGCGAACGAGACTGCTCATCACAACGCCGCCACCAAAAAATCATCGAAGAATCTCCTTCACCCGCCGTTAGCCCCGAACTCCGTGCCCGTATGGGCGAAGCGGCCCTGAAGGGTGTACGAGCCATCAATTATGTCAATGCCGGTACCATGGAGTTTTTACTTGACCCCGAGGGTAACTTCTATTTCATCGAAATGAATACCCGCATCCAAGTAGAACATCCCGTCACCGAGCTCGTCACTGGTCTCGACTTGGTACGCTGGCAATTGCGGATTGCCTCTGGCGAACATTTGACCATCCAACAAGCCGACGTCGAGCTCCGTGGACATGCCATCGAATGCCGCGTCAATGCCGAAGACCCCGAACGCGACTTTATGCCTTCTGTCGGAGAGATCCAGTACTACCTACCGCCCGGTGGCCCGGGCGTACGGGTTGATTCACACCTCTACAACGGGTACACGGTACCGGGGAATTACGACTCCCTGCTCGCCAAAATGCTGGTGTGGGCCCCAACCCGCGAAGAAGCCATCGTACGCATGAAGCGCGCCCTCGGTGAAACCGTCATCCATGGCATCAAAACCACTATCCCCTTCCAAATGGGATTGCTCGACGACGAGGTCTTCCAACACGGCTTCATGCACACCCGCTATGTGGGTGAAATGATGCCCAAATGGCTCGAGACCCGCAAAAAATAGCCCATACCATTACACCCCACAGAAACTGCGGTTTCTGTGGGGTGTTTCTGCGCTTGGTGAGATATTTGCACACTGCCAATTCACGATGCGCACCCATTGTTTTTTCAAAATAAAAAGAAACAGCTGAATTATGCAAATACACTATTTTTTGCACTTATATGCGACAAAACTGTAGTATAAATATTGTAATAACATTTACTAATTTACGTCAATATATCAACTTTGCTTGGGTTATTAGCGTATAATCGAGGTGGTAATAAAACCACTAAAACGAATGGTTATTGGCGCACTGAGTAGAAAGAAAAATCCATGAAAACCAACGGAAAAGTCATCGTAGTCACCGGTGCCGGCAATGGCATGGCGCGTGAAGTCACCCTCGAATTGTTGCGCCGTGGCGCACGGGTAGCAGCGGTCGACATCAATCACGCAGCCCTCGACGAAACGATGAAGTTGGCCGGTGCGGCCAGCGTCCGGGTCAGCACCCACATCATTGATGTGGCCAACCTCGCCCAAGTGGCTGCCCTACCCGCCGCCGTTATCGAGGCGCATGGTCAAGTCGATGGTTTGATGAATATCGCCGGGATTATCCATAAATTCCTCAAGGTACAAGACTTGTCGTACGACGATATTCACCGCGTATTCAACATTAATTTTTTTGGCACGGTGCACATGGTCAAAGAGTTTTTGCCCCATCTCATCGCCCGCCCCGAAGCCCAAATCCTGAATGTGTCGAGCATGGGTGGCTACGTGCCAGTGCCAGGGCAGACCATGTATGGCGCTTCGAAGGCTGCGATTAAGTTGTTTAGCGAAGGGTTGCGCTCAGAGCTATTGGGGACGCATGTGGGGGTTTGTGTGCTCTTCCCCGGCGCCATTGCCACCAATATGCCGGTGAATTCGGGGATTATGACCAGCCAAGAAGCCGAAGCGATGGCCAAGCAAGGGGCAGCCAAATTCAAAACCACGCCGGCACCACTAGCAGGGACGATGATAGTCGATGCCTTTGAGTCGAATCGCTTCCATAATTTTGTGGGATCAGACGCCAAAATGATGGATATTTTGTCTCGGATCATGCCCGAACGAGCTGCGCTTACGATTCAACAACAAATGGCGTCGTTGCTAAAGTAACATCGCTAAAAAATCAACAAAAGAGCATGAGCATATACAGATACTCATGCTCTTTTTTGTTGTTGGTACATCCAACGCACCCCTTTTTTGCGTATATTTTTGCAAGCCGATATGCGGAAAGGAATATATTCGATGGCAAAAATGATTTCACCCAGTGTGGAATGGCACGGATTACTCGCACAAGCCAAAGCGCTTGTACCTGAAGCGTTTAGCAGTGATGGGCGTGTCCTCAACTTGATGGAAGGTGAATGGGGGCATCCTGGCCACGGCAAAACCTATATGTCGGCAGTAGACGGCACCTTGATGGGCAATCTGCCCATGCTCAACCTCGACGAGGCCAAGCGGGCCGTACGCTATTGTGCCCAAGAATTCAAAACCTGGTCAAAAGTATCACTCGACCAACGCAAACAACGGGTTGTTGACACGTTGGCGTTGCTCAAGCAACACCGCGAACTGATTGGGCGCTTGTTGATTTGGGAAATCGGTAAGCCCTATATCACCGCCATGACTGACGTCGATCGCTGTATCAGCGGCGTCGAGTGGTATGTCGACCAAATCGACACCCAAATGGCTGGGCGCACACCCCTCGGCGTGATTTCGAACATTGCCTCGTGGAACTATCCATTGTCGGTGCTGGTACACGCCATGCTGGTGCAAGTCCTGGCCGGCAACTCGGTCATCGCCAAAACCCCCACCGACGGTGGCTTGTATGCCCTGACGGTATCACTGGCCTTGGCACGACGCTGTGGCTTGCCCGTATCGCTGGTGAGTGGCTCAGGCGGTCAATTGAGCGAGGCCTTGGTACGCAACGCCGATGTCGATTGTTTGGCGTTTGTGGGTGGCAAGAGCAATGGGCGTGACATTGCGGCCAGCTTGTATGACCGCGACAAGCGCTACATGCTCGAAATGGAAGGGATCAACGTCTACGGCATCTGGGAATTTTCGGATTGGAACGGGCTGGCCCAACAACTCAAAAAAGGCTACGACTACGGCAAACAACGCTGTACGGCCTATGTGCGCTTTGCGGTGCAACGCAAGCTCTTCCCCAAATTTCTCGACACCTACATCCCCGTACTCAAAGGGCTCAAATACGGCAACCCGACATTGGTCGACAATCCCAATGACCCCTTACCCAGCCTGGATTTTGGGCCACTCATCAACGCCAAAAAAGTCGAGGAGTTGCGGGTCATGCAAAGCGAAGCGATTTCGTTGGGAGCAATTGGGCTCTACGAAAGTGACATCGACGAGTCGCTCTTTTTGCCAAATCAAGACACCTCGGCATACTTTGGGCCGACCTCGATTCTCAATGTGCCCCGCAACGCCCGCTTGCACCATAACGAACCATTCGGGCCACTCGACACCATCGTGTTGGTAGACCGAGTCGAAGAACTCGTCGCCGAAATGAATATTTCCAATGGTTCACTGGTCTCATCGCTGGCCTGTGATGATGACCGGTTCGCCAAAGAAATTGCCGGTGATTTGCGGTCGTATAAAGTGGGGCTCAACAAAATCCGTTCACGTGGCGACCGCGACGAAACCTTTGGTGGGATTGGTCAGTCATGGAAGGGTTGCTTTGTGGGGGGCAAATACCTCGTGCAATCGATTACCGTCGGTCAACCCGGCGAGCGTTTGTACGGTAACTTCCCCGATTACACACTACTGCCGGATGTGCGCTAAATCATGGGTACGCACCCGCCACCACATGCATGATGCATGTGGTGGCGGTTTTTATGTCACAATAGGTTCATACATATTTTTAGTCACATGCACACACATAGAGGTCAGCGCATATGCTTACATTAATTGCGACCCGCCCCGATCAAAATGCTCCCCCCGTGGTTCGCCTAACAGAGAATGATACACTTCCAACGGGTAATGTGACCATCGCTGTCGCATATTCAGGGATTAATTACAAAGATGCGTTGGCGGTAACCAATCGTGCTCCCATATTACGGAGCTTCCCGATGGTACCGGGGATTGATTTGGCGGGCACCGTCACCGCTTCAGAGGATCCACGCTGGCAAGTAGGAGACCAAGTGGTTATTGCAGGGCGAGGCATCGGCGAACGGCGTTCTGGTGGCTACACCACCATGACCCGCCAACCCGGCGATATCCTTACCCGCCTACCCGCAGGGTTAACGCTTGCCGATGCGATGGCGATTGGCACTGCCGGGATTACTGCCGCGATGTCGGTAGCGGCGATTATGCGGGCCGGCATTACTCCCAGTGAACGCCCAGTGTTGGTGACAGGGGCTAGCGGCGGTGTTGGTATGCATGCCATTGCCCTGCTGACCCAGCATGGGTTCAGTGTTACCGCTGTCACCGGCCGACCAGCCTTGGCAGATGATTTACGCCGTTGTGGCGCCACGATGGTCATCGGCCGCGATGACATCGCTGGCGAAAAACCACTCGAACGCGAACGCTGGGCGGCAGTGGTTGATACCGTTGGCGGCCCAGTGGCCAGTGCGGCGATTCGCACTACCGCCTATGGTGGGGTAGTCACCATGTGTGGTCATGCAGGGGGCGCAAATCTCGATCTCACCGTTTATCCATTGATTCTACGGGGTATTCAGCTCATTGGCATTGAATCGGTCAATGGGCCACAAGCGAACGTCGATGCAGCCTGGGACTTTATAGCAACCCATTGGGACCGTACTCGCCTGGCGCATATGATTCATAGTGTAATACTCGCAGATGTCCCCGATACGTGTGTGGCCATGCTTAACGGTGAACGCATCGGACGGACCATCGTCGCACTCACCCAATAATGTTGATGCCCCAAAAAAACCGCATCCCCCGTCACGTCATGTGACGGGGGATGCGGTGTACCCACCTATGGGGTAAATTTCACCTCACGCACATGGATGTGTGTTTGCACATCTGATGGCACATCTTGCTCAGTAATTGCCGCTTGCAACTCGGTAATCGCTAATTGTGCTGGCAACGTAAACACCACAACTTGATCAGAATCCGCCGTAGGGAATTTCAGTGAGAATTGTTGGTCGCCATCAGCTGTTTTGACGATGATATCGGCCACAAAATTATGCATCCCACCAAGGGCAAATGTCAATGTTTTGGTCGGTAATGCCTGCCCTAACTTCAAATCAAGTGTAAATGCAGCACTTGTGCCATCACTTCGCACCAACGTATCTGGGTTATTATCAAACAAATCAGGAATCGAGCCGGTATCAATCGGCGATATCGTCACCGTCGATTGCACACCATTTACGGTGACCATGCCACTCGTGGGAGTACCTGATGTCGAAACAATCGGCAATGTCGAATTATCTGGCTGTGGTGCAGGGACGACAACTGTTTCTTGGTTAGTCACCGGCGTTGGCGGCGGTGGTGCTCCAGGCATCGCAGTACCAATCAAGGCCGAACTATAAAACAACGGCGTTCCATCGGGCATCGTATGTAATACCGGACGGAATTGGTCTTTACAGGCTTCAACATTTGGTGACGGCAATTGAGTATCAAATGTCCAAATCATCACGGCTGGGCGATCAGTTTGCGCGAGCGTGTCACACGTCAATGTGTCAGCAGGATCAAAACGTTTGAGCATAGCGGGATGTTGCATTTGCAATTGCGAAAAAAACGGCTCTGGTGATGTGTCACGCCAACAACACCCTGCAATATACACCGATGTGTCAGGTGACAACATATCAGCATATTTGACAATCATACGCCCAATTGGTACATCACCGTATGGCATACTACTAATGTATTGGTTGAAATAGCGATCAATATTTTGTTGGAGCGATGCCCCAAACACCACCAAAATCACCAGCCCCGAAACACTTGCCCAGCGCCCTTTGAGAAAGTTATATATTTCATATAATCCCATGGCAATAAACAGATAGGCGTATGGCGCCGCCCCAATACTCCGTGACGCAGACGGTACTTGTTCGGGATAGCGTAATACCAATAACGATGGCACGTGCAACAACAAAAACGGAATAATTAACAACGGCGCCTTGGCACGCATATTCGCCCGGAAGCAACTCACAATACCAATCACAAATAATACACTACTAATTATGTCTATATGAGCTAATCCACGGGCATTACTACGAAATACACTATCACCACTCGTAAAGTATGCGCCAACTCCCCGTCCCAAAATATCCAAAATGCGACTTGGTGCCAAATCGGTGGTTTCGAATTTTTCACTGATATAATTCCCAGTAATCGAGTCTGGATTACTCAGGTACATCATGATAAACGGCAATGCCCCCAACAACAACACAAGTGTATAACGCACAATGTCTTGGCGATTGCGAATCACTTTGGTTTGCCACAATACGACGACCGTCAACCACATTACTGGTGGCACCACGAATGATTGTGGGTATGAATACAAGCCAAACGTTGCAATCAATGCTGACGCATACAACCAACCAGCCCGTTGCGTATTGATATAGCGCAACAGGGCATATACCGTACCAATCGTCACCAGTGGCACAAAAATTTGTGAATTCCCCAAGCGACTGAAAATCAACAACCATGAGCCACTACCTGCGATTGCGAAGGCAATCACTCCAAACTTACGCCCAAACAATTGCCGCGCCGTACCAGTAATCAATGCCACAATCCCCAAACTCGTCAAAATAGAGGCGACTTTGATTTGGTCAAACCCGGTCCCAATATAGTGAATCAATGGCGCAATCATGTAATGATAAAGTGGGCCAGAGCTCAACGAAAAATACCATGGCCAATCGCCACGCAATACACTTTTGGTGTATGTTTGGACGATTTCAATATCGCCGTACATTTCGCCTTGTAATGTGTCTATGCGATAAAACCGGATTACTACCGTCATTAACATCGCGGCCCAAAAGAGCCACGTCCAAATATCAAACGTAAATGTGGTGGTGACATCGGGCATCGACCATTGCGGGAGCCGAGGGAGTGCTACTTTCGCTGCGGCGGTACGCACTGTATTGAGTGTGTTCGCAGGAGTTAGTTTCGGTTGAGGGGGTGGTGGAATAATAACCGTCGGTCCATTATCGTCAAGATTAAACGCAATTTGATTTTCATCAACTGGCAGCGATTGCTGAGATTCACCATGCACTGGGATATCACCAAATTTTGGTCGGCGGCGCTGATGCCACCACATACGAAATACTTTACGGATTGAATCACGCAATAATGCGAATAAACCCTGTTCTTGAGTTGGTGGCTTCACCGCCATGATACTCTCCTCACATGCAAAATACCAGTGTTCGTGAAACAACGATGGAGACTATTACAAACCAAGCGCAGAGCCGCACACAAATACGTTCTGTTCATGATACTCGGAAGCGCTATACCGACTGTGGTCCAGATTGTCGATCAATTTAATTTTCTGTCAAAAACCACCGTACGCCCACATGCACCACAGGGAAGGTATTGCTATTATTACCAATCAAATACCCTAGTGATTCATTTTGCGACCAAATAGCAACATTACCACGATTTGAATTGCGGTTAATTACCATTGCAATCATGGCATTTGGGACTTCAACAATTACTGTATCGTTGTCGTCTTTGATACGCCGTGCTGGCTCAAATTGAATATCGAACGATACTGTTTCATCTGCGTTGAGTTGAGCTACACCTGCCGCCAAATTATCCAACGAGCTTCGAATTGCAATCCGTTGCGTACTTCGCTCTACCGGCACAAAATAATTTGATAGCGTATCAGCCCATTGGTCACGCACATCGGTACGATTGATGGTCGGGTCTTTGAGCGCTTTGTTGAGGTCACTCAAAAAATTCTCTACGGTAATTTCAGGACTCGTACCCCCACCATTCAACGACTCATCACTCACCAAGACTGGAGTCGTCGTCGTGTCAGCACACGCTACCAACCCAGCTACGTACAATAGTAGTAATAATGTAAGTGCAACTCGTTTCATGGCACTATCATACCATGAATTACGCACCTGCATGGTACAATACAGGAGTGCTTTTGTTCTACAAAAATCAGCATCATGAGCCGTTCCAATCGGTTTATACGCAGTTCACTACATCCCACTAAGGAATTTACATGCAGGAACTACTTCACGACACCATCTACGACGTTGCCGTCATCGGGGCTGGCCATGCAGGGTGCGAAGCTGCCGCCGCCGCCGCCCGTATGGGTAGTCGCACTATTTTGTTTACGATTGACCTTGACAAAATTGGGCATTTATCGTGTAATCCATCAATTGGTGGCCCAGCCAAAGGCCATTTGGTCCGTGAAATCGATGCCCTTGGTGGAGTCATCGGCCGTATCACTGACCGGACCTTCATCCAGATGCGCTTGCTCAACGAAAGCAAAGGTCCTGCAGTCCAAGCACTGCGGGCCCAATGCGACAAGCGCCTCTATGCCCAAGTAATGAAAGAATACCTTGAGGCACTGCCCAATCTCGACCTCCGTCAAGCCATGATCGAACGCATCGTGCCACTTGCACCACACACAGACCCCACCGCCGCCCGCTTCCATATCTACACCCATACTGGGCGGATTGTGGCGGCACGGGCGGTGGTACTTACCAGTGGCACCTTTTTGCGGGGACGCGCCATCACCGGACAAGCAATCTGGCCAGCAGGCCGCGCCGGCGAAGCTCCCGCCATCGCCTTGGCTGATGATCTGGCCCAACTTGGGTTCCCTACTATCCGCCTCAAAACCGGTACCCCACCACGGATCGATGCCCGCAGCGTTGATTTTGACGCCAGTGAACCCCAACACGGTCACCCGACCCCAGTATGGTTTGGACACTATTATGTCGATCAATCAGGTTGGATTCCCGATGACGACGGGCTCCCCCCAGTTGTTGCCCCCGAGAGCATGCAGTGGATTCATGGCGCGCCCAATCCCCGCTACCCGCACCCCACAGCGAGTAATTGGCGGCCCCAGTTACCTTGCTACCAAATCTACACGACGCCCGAATTCCATGACCTCATCCGCGCCAACTTACACCGTGCCCCCATGTTTAGTGGCGTCATCGAAGGGGTAGGGCCGCGTTATTGTCCATCAATCGAAGACAAAATTGTGCGCTTTGCCGACAAAGAACGCCACCAACTCTACCTCGAACCCGAAGGGTGGCATAGCAACGAAATGTACTTGCAGGGTTGCAATACGTCACTCCCCGAAGATGTGCAGTGGCAGATGATTCGGGCCATCCCAGCCCTGCGCCATGCCGAACTCATGCGCCCAGGCTACGCCATCGAATATGATGCCGTAGCCAGTGGCGAGATTAAAGCCACCCTCGAAACCAAGCGCCTGCCCTTCCTCTTCCTGGCCGGCCAAATCAACGGCACCACCGGCTACGAAGAAGCCGCAGCCCAAGGAATCATGGCCGGCATCAATGCGGCCCAAGCGGTAGCGGGCAAACCAAGTATGATTTTGCAACGCGACGAAGCCTATATCGGCGTACTCATCGATGATTTGGTTACCCGCGACATCCACGAACCCTACCGCATGTTTACTTCGCGGGCCGAGCACCGCCTCCTCCTCCGCACCGACAATGCCGACCTGCGCTTGACGCCCAGCGCCGGTGCGCTGGGATTGGTCACGCCACGGCGTGTCAACGCAGTCGCTGAGCGCCAAGTAATGATTACCCAGCATGCAGAAGCACTCCGTCAGCGCCGCGTCTTTCCGTCGGTAGTGAGCAATCAGGCACTCGTCACCGCCGGACTCGACCCTATTTCACATGAAGGCACCGCCGCCGAAATTCTGGCCCGCCCCACCAGCCGTTACCAACAACTCCAACACGCACTCGATTTACCTAGCCTGCCTGAAAGTGTGGTTGAAACCCTCGAAATCGAAATCAAATACGGCGGCTATCTGGTTAAACAACAACGCCAAGTTGCCCGGGTGCAGCGCATGGAACGCCTCATCATCCCCGCCAACCTCCCCATGACTCATTTGAGCGGCATGCGCAACGAAGCCCGTCAAGTGTTGCAACGGGCTCAACCCGCCACGATTGGCCAGGCTTCACGCCTAGCCGGCATGACCCCCGCTGATATTTCGTTGCTTATTTTGGCCATCGAAAAACACCACACCGTGCCAAATGACACGGTGTGATGCAAAAAACAGATTGAGTACCGTAATTATTCGCTACGTTGTACCAACATAATCACCGGGGACATGCCGCCAACCCGCACTTGGAATTGTTCGCCAATGGTCAAACCCGGCACGTCATGCACACTGTCTTGGAGCAGGCGAATCTCGTGACTAATCAGCACCATCCGCCCCCGTGGTGACAACAACCGGGCGGCCTCGCGGATAATCGCCGGGTAGAGGGTCAGATTATTGGCATGCGTACCGATTAATTGTCCAAACGGCAAATCAGCCATGATGAGATCAATACTGCCATCGGCCAACGGCACCGATGTGGCATCCCAATCGTGGATTGTCGCCAAATCCATCACATTAGCGGCAATCATGTTGGCCCGGGTACAATCCAGCGCCACCAAACTGGTATCACAGCCCCAGGCTTGTTGGGCAGCCCCGAGGCGCAAGCGCTCAATCAACAACGTCCCCGAGCCACAGGCCAAATTCAAAATCGTGTCGTCGGCATACACACCAGCAAGGCGAACCATGCTGGCAGCCACGGCGGCGTTTAATGCGCCAGGGTAGTTGCTTACCCGCCACGCCCGCGTCCCCAATGGGCGGGGCGTCAGCCGCAACAACACATCCCATCCCGTCGGGCTGGGGCGAATACGCACTTGCAAATCGCCTTCGCTGGGCACCACGCGTAATTTGAGTCGCTCAGCCAAGGTCGTGGCGATACGTTGCATTACGGCCGACTCAGCACCGGCAGCGGCGAGTTCGAGGGTGGTAAACTCATTTTCAGCGGTGATTTGTTGCCCCAGCGCCACGATTTGGTCCCAATATTGTTGGCCAAGCAACGCTTTGGGGCGGGGCACGGCAAACGACAAACACAAAAAAGCCGCTTGGGCACAATAAATGCGCGGCGCTAAATTCCACGGGTTACGCATCACTAGCTGCACGCTCTGATCAATGATGGTATAGCCCAATTGGCGCATAGCCAATTCATCACCCAAGGCGGGGAGCAACCCAGGCCAGGTGGTAAGTTCTACAGTATATGTCATAGCTCTATTGTACAACGTCCTCTACCCTATGTGTATACATCTGCCCAATTTCTTGGTAACCACATGTAATTCCACCCTGTTGCGAATCACACCTCAAACCATACTTCTCACTATACCTATCCTACAATCACGCGATCACCGCAGAACGACAAAAAACGTTGATGACATACACTCATTCCTATTTTTTATAGAAATTCATTTGATTATCGTATTGTATATTGTCAAAGATACTTTATACTAAAATTGTTGAGTCAATAAAAATAAATGAAAGGAATAATCGATGCGGCACCTAGTAGTAGTATGTGTTATTTTTAGTGTCTTATGCGGTAATACACTCGCATCAGCAGCCAATCGCACACAACGTGCCACGCCAAATCCGACACCAGATACGACGCACGAAACCATTATTGAGCCACGCATCGACCCCAATCCACAACCGCGGCACCGCCAACAGCGCATCGGCATGAACGAGCGTAGCCATTTGATGAGCGTATATGATGGTGTTGCTGCACCAGTTCTAATCGCCGACGACGTCGTCGATATGGCCGTTGGCAATGGCCTCGACGTCGTCTATATCAAAAACACTGGTGTTGTCTCGACCACTATTTATGCACTTGAATCAAAATTACAAGACATCTCAGCAATCAAAATCGCTATGAGCTACGATGCGGCAGGATATCCTAATGTCATATTTATCCCGCAACCCGCCTATTTACCTTGGGACGGTGTGACAAATTGTATTGAAACACTTGAGTATACGTGTGCGGCATCGGCGGGGAATCTAGTTGGTAGTGATGCTGCATATACATTCGCGCCAATTGATATTGCTGCCGGAGCAGCCCATGTGTTGTTGCTCAATGCCAACGGCAATGTCAAAACCCTTGGGAGTCCTCCTGGTCACAATGGATTTATCCCACTCATCCAAAATGTGGTAGGAATTAGTGCCGGCATCAGACACAACCTCTTTTTGATTAATAATGGCACTGTGCGTGCTGTCGGTGCTAATGACAGTTGCCAAAGTAGCCAGACCGTAGCAGGAGTTTCGTACCCTAGTAGCATCACCAATGCCAGCAAAGTTGTAGCTGCCGGATTACATTCATTGGCGCTGCTCGGCAATGGTACGGTGGTCGGTTGGGGCTGTGATAGCCAAGTAAGTGATAAGACCATCAGAGTCGCCGAAGCGATTCCCCCCAGTGATATCGCCGGGCGAGTCGTTGATATCAGTGCCGGCGATGAAATTTCCGCAGCGCTCCTCAATGATGGCACAGTACGGGTATGGGGGTCTGTGTGCCAACGCAACGCCAATCATTGTGCCGCTGCAAATGGACTTGCCAATGTCGTCAAAATAGTTCCCTCCAATGATAATATGGCACTCTTTCCGTTTGCCTATGCAATTATCATGGATCCCATCATCGATTCGGTATCAAGCACTACCTTCCCGACCAATGGCGGTACATTGACAATCAACGGCGATAACCTCAAAAACAGCACGATATACATCGACAATACCCCCGTATTTCCTACCATTAATACCACCAATCAACTTGTCGTGAATGTGCCACGGCACCTCGCCGGCAAAGCCCGTGTCCAAGTATTTGGGGCATCTCGCTATCCTGTCAGCTTTGACATCACGTATTCACGCACCCTCGCAACGACTACACCTTCGGCTACTCCTACATTGACTCGTACCCTAACAAATACTCGTACAGCGACGAGCACACCAAGCAGTACCTCTATCAAAAAGAACCTCCCATCCACTAACACCCGCACTGCCAGCAATACGACTACTCGTACTGCCACTCGCACCGTAAGCCATACCGCAACACGCTCGCCCACCCGCACCGCAACAATAACACCGACGACAGTTAAAAAATTCGCCCACCCATGATATTCGTCTGCATCCCTCCCATCAAAATAATGTTCGTCTGCATCCCTCCCATCAAAATAATGATGGGAAGGATGCGTAATTTATTATGCCATTTTTTATAATAAAAACAGAAAAAACAATAATAATAGCGTAAATGATATTCCACATTTCGATATGATTATTACCGCATCCAAATCAAATAAAGTATTCTTATGAAGATAAAAAGTGCACTACAATAAATGATAATATTTTAGTGGAATACTCATCACGCATTAATAGTTTTGATCACACCCTATGCTACAGTAACAACAGAAAGGGGAATAATCATGGAACGACACGAACGTCGCGCCGCTTTTAGCGCATTTATATGGACCATTGTAGTGATGAGTGTTGTGGGAGGTTTGATTTTGTGGCAGTCAGATGCCGTACATGTAGTCCCCAGTAATAAACCTACTGCAGATACAAGCGATATCACACAATATCAAACAGCACTTGATGATGCCAACAATCGTTTGACCGAAGCTAGTCAACGGATTACCACGTTAGAGCAACAAGTTGCTCAGGCCAATCAAGCAGCCCAAACAGCCCAATCTGCCCAATCTGCACCACAAGCCGTTGCAGATACAGCTGCAAATACACCCTCAGGTGGCGTTGACGCTGCCGCAGCGATAGAGATTGCCAAACAAGTGGCAGGTAAACTCAAACCAATTCAAGACCCCGAGCTTGTTGACCTCGAAGGACAAACCGTCTGGTCGATTGTCTATACGCCCGGAACCGTCTATATTAGTCAAACAGATGGCAAAATCGTCCTCGTTCAACGCAACAATGAAACCCGTGGTGCCACGGGTGGCGATAATGACGGTCACTAAGATTACTTACAAGGAATTACTATGACAACCGTAAAAATCTCCGCAAAACCCATCGCCAAGAAATCACGCAAACAACAAAGTATGTGGTTAATGCTCGGTGGCGCATCACTCTTGAGCGTATTTGGCTGGGCCATGCTCACCGAACAAAGCACCCCAGTGCCAGCGACTGCAACCACACTCAATCTCCAAGTAGTTGAATTACCAACTGCAGTGCCCCAAGCCAGTGGTCCAATTGCCCCATCACGACCAAATGTAGCCCAAGCTCGACCGAGTGTCGTGCAAGTGGCCCGCCCAAGTGGCACACTCCGGCGTGTGTCGCGCCCGGTGATGCGTTCACATTCATCAAATTAACGGAATGACCATGCAAGAAAACATACAAGAAAATGCGTGGCGGATTTTGTTGGCCCGCATCATTGGCGTCGTCGCAGGATTAGTTGTCGGGGTATTTGCATTGATGTGGGTAAGTCCAATCATTGCCCGCTCACTTGCAACCGTCCAAAGCGGCTGGTATATCTCGCGGAGTACCGGCATCATTGCCTATTTACTCAGTTGGCTGGCGACTGTAGCCGGGCTAATGATTACTGGGCGCCAAGCACAGCAATGGCCGGGAGTTGTCCAAGCCAACGATATTCATCGCCAAGCGAGCTTGGCGAGTCTCGTCATGATGGGGATTCACGTCGTTGCATTGATGACCGACACCTACATGCATTACACGTGGGTCACATTATTTGTTCCCAGCCTGCAAAGTCCTTATGCACCAATTGCCGTAGGGATTGGCCAAATCGCACTCCCCATCGCTATCGTCATCATTGCTACTGCTGAGTGGCGCCAGATTGTCGGCAAGGCGTGGCGCTGGATTCATGTTGGGGCATTTTTTGTCTATTTTGCCGGCGCACTGCATGGAATTTTTAGTGGCAGCGACACCCGAATTTCATTGGTTTCACTGATGTATGTCGTCACCATTAGTAGCGTCATCTTTTTGACTGTCTATCGCGTGGTGTTCCGTCGCAGCATTAGCGCTACAATCGATGCCGTATGACCTTTGTCTATCATCCATTCCGCGCAATGGGATGCCAGATGCAAATCGTTACCGTAGGTGACGGCGATAAAGACGCCGTCACCTTTGCTATTGAGGGATTTGCCCAGTGGGAATCGGTGCTAAGCCGCTTTCGCCCAGACAGTGAACTCAACGCCCTCAGCCTGCATCCCAACCAGTGGCGGGCCTGTAGTCCGGTCCTTTGGGAAGTGCTTGTGGCCGCAGATTTGGCCTGGCGCATCAGCGCTGGACTGATTGATCCAACCATTCGTGCCACCCTCGAAGCCCACGGCTACAACCAAACATTTAATGCGATTACGTCGACCAACATTACCACTGTGGTACCGATTATTGGCTGGCAGCACATCCAACTCGACCATACACAACAACGCATTTGGGTGCCACAGGGGGTGAGCCTCGATCTTGCTGGTGTAGCCAAAAGCTGGGCAGCCCAACAGGCGTTGCAACTCCTACGCTCATTTCCGGCAGCGGCCGTCGATGCTGCGGGAGACATTACGGTGTGGGGGACGCCACCAGATGACGATGCCTGGCCAATCGACATCGAACCACTCCCCGGCTATGCCCCACCCGCCATGCTGGCACTCACACCTACGACAGCCATTGCCACGAGTGGGCGTGATCAACGTCAATGGCGGCGTGCTAATGGATTGATAGCTCACCATATTATCGACCCACGCACCGGTGCCCCCTCACAGAGCGATATTGTCCGCGCCAGTGTGATTGCCCCCACATTGGTGGCGGCTGATGTGGCGGCGCGGACGTTGGTTATCCTCGGGCATCAAGCGGGATTCGCCTGGCTTGCCCAGCACCCAAGCTACGCCGCCTTACTCCATCTCGGCGATGGCCAAACGGTGATATCACCAACCTGGCATTTGCACTTATGGGATTCCATAAATTAACCCCGCGAACCAGTAGGTTCGCGGGGTTAATTTGCATTACGCCTTGGGTGGTTCGGTTACTGCAGCTGACTTGACAATTGTTTGGGCGCTTTCGGCACGCAAGCGATCATAAAACGGTTTGGTTGGTGCTAACCAGACTTCACCGGTACCGGTAAAGGTTTGCAACAACAAGCCTTCCCCACCGATCATACTGCCTAACAACGATTTATTTGATTTTTCCACTTTATATTCGATATTACCCTTGCGCAATAACGACAACGAACCATCTACCATGATTTTTTCGTTGTTGAGTTGATAGCGGATGATTTCATTGGCGGGCACAGGGACTTGGAGTACAACCCAGCCCGTACCTTTGACGCTAATTTGGAAGAATTGATCACCACCAAAAAACATCGACGATAAACTTTTGAGGGTCGTCACCCCGACCGTTACACTACCTTCGCAGCCATAAAACATCCCTTGTTCGATAACTGCTTCTTCGTTGTTCAATGTAAAAATAATAAAATGCTTGAATGATGGCTCACCATACACCTCACCCGTCCCATGATAATGGGGACGAAAGGTAGTTTGATTGGTCAGATTCGAATTAATCAGCTTTTGTGCCAATCCACCCAGTCCACCAACCGATGTATCAACCGTCACATTCCCTTTGACAAACTGCATCTCGCCGGTTTCGAGCTGGGCAGCGCCATTATTCAAACGAATCCGCACCTGCTTGAGGTGCATTCCCACCTGATTGGCATAAAACAACTTCTGGGCGACCTCGAGATTATCACTCCCGGATAACCGGTCATACTGCAAAATCTCAACACTGCTAGTGGGGCCATCGTGTTGTTCGATGACAGTGGTGGCGACATTTTTGAGTGGGGCAAGTGTCATGATCTACCTCTTTTGTCAAAAATAATTCCTTGGTACGGTCACATCCTATTGTCGCATAGTTTTTTCAAAAAAATAAGTGGCACCAAAATCATTTGTAAGACCGAAGGATTTTTTGCGCGCATGGGGGGGTGAACAACGTGACATGATGATTTGCACCCCCAGGCAATTTTGTCAAAAACATCCAAATCTGAAACATTTTTCTAGCTAAAGCGTCTATTGCATCATTGGCGCAACTTACGTACAATATCAATCATGCATAATCAACAATTATTTACTCACTATCAATTAGATAGCGCTTGGGACGAAATGCTGGACAGCAATGGTCAGCCACGGTCACATTATGCCGAACTGGTCCAACGCATCCAACAAGCCACCGCCCAAGAAATCGCCCAACGTCAGCAATCAGCCGACGATACTTTTTTGGCGCAAGGCGTGACCTTTACGGTCTATGGTCACGAAGATGGCACCGAAAAAATCTTCCCTTTCGATTTATTACCACGGATTTTGACTGCCGCGGAATGGCGCCAAATCGAACAAGGGCTCATCCAACGCATCACCGCCCTCAATATGTTTTTGCATGATATATATCATGACGAACACATCCTCAACGATGGAGTCGTGCCACGCGACCTGGTCTATAGTTGTCGCCATTACCGCCGCGAAATGCGGGGAGTAACGGTACCACGAGACGTCTATATCAACGTCACGGGCAGTGATTTGGTGCGCTTACCCAATGGACGCTTTGCCGTGCTCGAAGATAACCTGCGGGTACCGAGTGGTGTGTCCTATATGTTGGTCAATCGCCAGATGAGCAAGCGGGTCTTCCCGCAGCTGTTTGAGCGCTACAACGTGCAACCCATCGAACAATATGGCCAGATTTTGCTCAATACGTTACGCTCACTTGCCCCACACACCAGCGACCCGATGGTGGTGCTTTTGACGCCGGGGTCGTATAATTCAGCCTATTTTGAGCATACGTATCTCGCGCGGCAGATGGGAATTCCGTTGGTGGAGGGGCGTGATTTAGCAGTACACAATAATGTGGTCTATATGCGCACCACCAACGGATTACAGCGCATCGACGTCATTTATCGACGTATCGACGATGATTTCGTCGACCAACTCGTATTCCGACCTGATTCAATCCTCGGAGTGCCTGGACTATTGCATGCGTACCGCGCCGGCAATGTGGCCATCGCCAACGCCTTGGGTACCGGTGTCGCTGATGACAAAGCCTTGTATGCCTATGTACCAGCGATGATTCGCTACTATAGTGGCCAAGACCCCATCATCGATAATGTTGAAACGTACTTGCTTAGTGATGACAGTCAACGCCAACATGTGATTAGCAATCTCGATAAATTAGTGGTCAAAGCGGTTGGAGAATCTGGTGGTTACGGCATGTTGATTGGACCACATAGTACGGCAGCGCAACGGGCCGAATTTGCCCAACGTATCATCAGCGATCCACGGGGATATATAGCCCAGCCCACATTGCAGTTATCGCGGGCACCCTGCGTGATTGATAGCCATCTCGAGGCGCGCCACGTCGATTTACGCCCCTATATTTTGTATGGCGACCAAGTCACTGTCGTGCCCGGTGGGTTGACCCGTGTCGCACTTACGCGTGGCTCGTTGGTGGTTAATTCGTCACAAGGGGGCGGCAGCAAAGATACATGGGTGCTTTACGATGATGCCTAATCGGGGGCTTTGTACGCACAAGGAGTGCATCTATGGCCATGCTTAGTCGGGTCGCCGATTCACTCTATTGGATGAGTCGCTATCTCGAGCGCGCCGAACATACCACGCGCCTCCTCGATGTCACCTTGCACCAATTAATTGATGTGGATCCGGTATTGTCACAACAACGCTGGCTCCGCTTATGGCAATCACTCCAATACCAAGACCCCGAACAAGGGAGTTTGGTGCCACAACCCGTCGTACACCGCTTTACTGCAGATAGTCATTATAGTGATGCAATTATCAGTACGATTACGGCTGCGCGTGAAAACGCCCGCCAAGTACGCGAGCATATTTCATCAGAAATGTGGGAACAGATTAATCGACTCTACCTAGATATGCGCCAACAGATTAGTAGCCAACAGTGGCAACAGCATCCTCATCGTTTTTATGCCACGATAAAATCTGGCTCACATCTGTTCCAAGGGATTACTGATGCAACGATGAGTCATGGCGAGGGCTGGGATTTCATTCAGATCGGACGAGCCGTCGAGCGGGCCAACAATACCGCCAATTTGCTGCTTAGTCATACGTCCGCATTACAATCATCACAACAAGATGGGCGTATGCATCATGCCGAATGGATCGGGTTGCTCAAAATGTGTAGCGCCTTCGAAGCCTATTGCAAAGTCCATACCCCTGATGTCACGCCACAGCGCCTCGTCTTTTTTCTCCTGTATGATGCCGAATTTCCACGGTCAGTACGTTTTAGCGCCGACACTATATTGCATTCTGTGGAACGGATTACCCGCCGCAATGGCCAATTACGGACTGGGCGGCCGCAACGGGCAGCGGGGCAATTCCAAGCGATGTTGGAATACGGCAATAATGAAGAAGCCCTATTAAATTTGGCTCATGATCTCCATCAAATTCAACATGGCTGTTTCCAA
Source organism: Roseiflexaceae bacterium (assembly GCA_947450095.1). Taxonomy (GTDB): domain Bacteria; phylum Chloroflexota; class Chloroflexia; order Chloroflexales; family Roseiflexaceae; genus UBA965. The sequence goes on along the minus strand of CANFUF010000043.1, from coordinate 2,018 downwards.
ATAGACACATCACTCCGTGAAAGTCATATTGCCTACACCATCGATACCGCCTTGATGGCGTAATAAGGTGACACATGAAACATCACATCGTCCACGACACTGTTTTTCATTATGATTCACCGGTAACCGAAAGTATCATGGAAGTCCGTCTGCGCCCCCGTGACGATGAACAACAACGCTGTCAACAATTTAACCTCACAATTACCCCAAAAACTGTGGTCCACGAGTTTATCGACAGCCTAGGAAACCATATCCACCACTTTGATGTACCGGCTCCCCATCAATCGTTGTTGGTGCGGGCTGAATCGGTAGTTGAAGTATGGGTACCAAATCCGCGACCAGCAACATTACCCCTGGATAGTTGGCAAGTACTTGAGGCACTCCGTACCACACCATTACTGGATATGCTTTTACCTAGCACCTATGCGATAGCGAGTACCCAGTTACTGGCATTCATGCAGGAATATGCGTTTACTCGCGAGTCGGATCCGCTCACCACGATTGATCGTATCGCCCATACCCTCTATGAAACTATTACCTATACACCGCAAAGTACCTCTGTCGATTCCCCCATCGAGGTGGTACTTGAGCAACGCCAAGGTGTTTGCCAAGATATTGCGCACGTCATGATTGCGGTTTGTCGCCAACTTGGTATTCCCACCCGATATGTCAGCGGATACCTCTTTCATCGTCGTGATGACAATGACCGCTCACAAGCCGATGCCACCCATGCCTGGGTGGAAACATGGCTGCCAACGATTGGCTGGATTGGCATTGACCCTACCAATAATATTTGGACCGGTGAACGGCACATACGGATGGCGATTGGGCGCGACTATGCGGACGTCCCACCTACACGTGGAGTGTATCGAGGTACCGCCAGTGAGCGGCTTGAAGTTGCAGTAAATGTCAATGATGCAGACAATGCAACGCGTGCACCTACTCCTGCGCGGCTTGCATGGCCTAGTGTAGTGCGCCAACAAGCACCACAAGCGATACAACAACAGCAACAACAACAGCAATAAGTGTCTATTTATTGCACAATTGGCACTTGGGTGAGCAAATATACTCCATATACCAATGTCATACATGCAAACGCGATAAATACGATGCGAATCATGTTTCGTTCGTTTTTTATCACTGATGTCCATGCCACAAAGCCTAACCCCAGCGTGGTAATGAGGATTATTTGTTGTAGCGCATTGCCACGCTTCGAATATCCATCCGCTGCAGCAAACAATATTTCAGCTTCGTTGCGATGTTGTTCTGATTCAGCAAATATTTTTTGAAAATATTCATCCGAAAAAGGCTCATCAATGTTTTTAGCTATCGCGTTTTGTAATTCTTCTGAATAGCGCACTTCATATTTTGTCTTTTGGATATCATCAGTCGCTAATTCCGCATCACTATAATTGGACAAATCAAATTGATAATTTGCATTTGCCATTGTTTCAGATGATGTGCTCAACATCAATTCGCGTAACGCAGCAGTATTTTGTCTGAGCTGTGCCGAGCTTGCTAATGACCGTTCGTAACTAATATATGCAGTAAATAACGAAAGCACGACAATCAGCGAACTTAATACTATTTGCGATGTAATCCAGGCATTTTTTTGTTCTAACATCATATTCCTCACTTCAGCACGAATCTACATCAACGTAACAAATATGTGTTATTTATTCACGCCAAATTGATTAAACGTATGTTAATTTCTTTGTATATCGATAAGATGTAAAAATTGAACATGCAGGAGTCGCAGCAGGCTGCGGATCTACACGCGATCATTTCAATAACACAAAAAACCAACCCCTAATTCTTACGAATTAGGGGTTGGTTCATATTGGATGGCGCACAGACCTAGTCTCCCACAAGGCAACCTTGCAGTACCTTCAGCGCTGGAATGTTTCACGACCCGGTTCGGGATGGGACGGGGTGGGACCACTCCGCTTCGTGCACGCCAATGGTTCAGAGTTGTGGAATAGCATTTTGCATACATTACCGACATGCCCTAGATCTTC
>CANFUF010000042.1 GCA_947450095.1 Roseiflexaceae bacterium | reverse complement strand
GCGTCGTGCATGTTGATGCGCAACACATGGACTTCGGTCAACAGCGTACAGTTGCCGGTGGCGAGGGCGCGGGGGATCATGGTGTTGTGCGTGCCGTTTTTGGCATCGACATGACAGGCAAATCCCACGCACAACGTACAGCCGGTACATGCGCTGCGGCCATGGCGAGCGACGCTGTTGAGGAGCAAGGGTGGCGTGAAATTGTGCCAGCCGAGGCGGGTAGCTGCCTCGTGCATAATCTGGCCACGGACGGTTTTGGGCACTGGGGGCATGGCATAGTCAGCAGCCCGGGGCCAGACTTGGGCGCTCAAGGCACTATCACCAGCCACGCCGATTTCGTATTCGGCGCGTTGGTAGTAAGGTGCCATATCGGCGTAGCTAATCGGCCAATCGGCCAGCGAGCTGCCGGCAGGGACGCCATAGCGAGCGGCCATGCGGAAGTCGTCGGGCAAGAAGCGCCAGGCTTGGCCGCCATACACGGGCGTGCCACCACCCACCGCCACGGCGTTGTTGTGGTAGCCGCCGTGGTGGGGTTGCACGACATGGGATTGGCCTTGTTGGTCGACAAACACACGGGGGTTGCCGGCGCCAGGGCCGGTGTTTTGGCCATATTGCGACAAACGATGGTTACGCAAATGGTCGGTGACTTCGTCGCTGTACGTATATGATTTACCCCGTTCGAGCAGCAGTACTTTGGCGCCAGATTCGGCCAACAATGCGGCGATAATCCCGCCGCCGGCGCCTGCGCCCACCACAATTGCATCGTAACTCATCGGCGTTCCTCAAATCCGACCATGTGCCAGCTAATGGTATCTTTGTTGCCACCTTGGCGCGGGTCCGCATAAAAACCTTCGGCGCACTGTTCGGCCATCAGTGCCACAAACGCAGGCGCATCGGTGAGCCAAACGGCTTGGGTGGTGCCAGCGGCGACGTCGTGCAAAATAACGTCCATTTGGTCAGGCGTCAGAGCGGCAAAGGATTGGTGATGGCGGATATCGGCTTCGTGTTGGAGGGCGGTGAGGGCGGCGGTATAGGTGGGGATCAGGCCGGTTTCGCGTTGGAGCAAGGTCAGCAGATAGCGATCGACTTCGGCATCCAAGCCACCTGGCGCATCGTCGACGGGGATCATGCGGTCGACGACGGCACGCAACGTCGCGTATTGACTGGCATCAAACATAGCCACCTCGGGGATAGAAGGAATGTGGGCATATCATACCATTGAATGAAGGAGGAAGTATGAAGTATGAAGTATGAAGTATGAAGTATGAAGTGAAGTATTAAGTATAAAGTATGAAGTGAAGTATGAAGTGAAGTATGAAGTATGAAGTGAAGTTGGAAGGAGGAGCAATTACTCCAGTCGCCCCTACGATTGTCCCATCTGCCATCCACCACGACTGGACAATCGCCCGTTTCGTAGGGGCATGCCTCGTGCACCGATTAGTATACGGGCACTGTAAACAAATGTGTTCGGTGCACAAATTTAATTCAAGTTGTTTTTTCAATGAATTGAATTTGAAATGATACTAACTTATCTTTGTTTATAAACAAATACATATTCGTCGAAAAGTGACGAAAAAAACACTATGTTTCAAAAACACCCCATGCTATATTTTTTATAAGTGATTATATGCTCGCTTTTGTGCCATCTCATCGATTAATTTTTGAGGAATATCATCATGCCAATGCAACGCCGCACGCTCCTCTTATCGATTATTACATTAAGCATATTGTTTAGTTGCCTATATTTTATTTTACAAAACATCAACACGCTTTCGCCGCTGGGGCATATCAAAAATGCCCAAGAAGTGGCGAAATTGAGTGGTGAATATACATTTCGTAGTGAAATAGATCAAATCACCAATCTCAGCCCCAACACCAGCAACTACGGCAAACAAAGCCGACATGACACATTTGTGGTGGAGGGAGCGGTCAACGAATCGCAACAGACCAGTAATTTGACCATCAGCAACACCCAAGGGGTAATGATGGAGGTCAAGCGCGAGCGTGGCGTCACCTACGTACGTCAGGCGGGAGGGGCGTGGCAACGGTCAGCGAGTAGTGGTGGTGCCAGTCAACTCAACAGCTTGAGCTTCCTCGCCGGGGTCAGCAACGCCACCCGTGATATGACCGATGCCCAACGCTATGCGTTTGAATTTGACGGGGCCAAATTCACCGATCATTTTGCCCGCTTGCTCAGTGCCGATGAAGCCCATGGAATCTCGCACAACCAAGAATTGTCTGACATCGCCAACTCGGCCCAATATCGTTTGGCGCATGGTAATGGCAAAATTGCCATTGATAGTGATGGCCTACCGCAATCAATCGAGATGCAAATCACCATGCCTGGCGACAAAAAACAAGGCAGTAGCGATACCCGCATCGCCACGACTTTTTACAATTATGCCCGCACCGGCTTAGCGTTGCAAAAATTAGCCCACAATCCGTTTTATATGATTGGGAATCTAGTTGGTAGTGATGTCAGCACGGTACGTTCGCTCTTGTTGGGGTGTATTGCGGTATTACTCCTCATCGTCGGCGTGTCAGTGTTGTTTGCGATGCGGCGCAAGCTCTATCTCCCAATGGCCATTTTGGTCGTCGGCATTATGTTGTTTCAACCATTTAGCACCATCCCCCGCACCCTTGCCGCAAGCCAGACTCCACCGGTAGCCCCCGGCACGCCCAGCAGCCCCACCACACCACCAGAACCGGTATTCAATCCGTTGGTTGCTCCCTTCAATCAAGGAGCGGCTATAGCGCTACCAACAGCAGGCACGAGTACCGCACCAGGCATGGTGGTGGGTACGCGTGCCACCCAGCGGTTGGCACGGGATGCGATCACCACGAATTCTAATGCGGTTGATACCGATAAAGATGGCTTGTCTGACAACGAAGAAGCATTATATGGCACCGACCCCACTAACGCGGATACCGATGGCGATGGTTTGAGTGATAGCCAAGAAATAAGCATAGGAACTAATCCATTACTTGCGGACGAAGATAATGACGGCTTAAATGACAGTGTCGAATTGCAAGTAGGCACGGATCCCACCATGCCTGATACCGATTTAGATGGCTTAAGTGATTTCGAAGAAGTAACCACATTCACCCAATATACGCCAAGCGGGCAGAAATTTTATAGCGATCCACTCAATCCTGATACCAACAACGATGGTACAAATGACAGCATGGAATGTGCGGAAAAACTATTTACCTCGACAAACAATTGTGCTGACACAAATAATGACGGCGTTCCTGATTTTTTAACCAATGATAATGATGGCGATAAAGTCCCTGACGAAATTGACATTTCCCCTTCAGTAAGCAATGCAGCGGTCTATAGCGATGCAAATCCCTACAGCTTCACGATCGCAAATACGATTACCAGTACGAGACCATTGTATATTGACATGCAAATTCGCCCAGACAACGCCAACTTACTGTATGCCAATGACGCCGTCTATGATTGGCCGAGTGGTGACACCCAAGGACAAGTCCAACGGGGGCGTGACACGACCTTTGCCACGAGTCCAATATTTAAATCGCCAGAGACCAATGCGACCAATGGCGATGTCAAAGTCACTGCAGTCTTGGAAGTAAACGTACCGGTATCTGCTACGAATAATGGCAATTTGCCTGTTGCTGCGTGTAATCAAACCAAAACGTGCCCAGTGACAGAAGACGTACCCAATTGGCTCGACAAATCCAAACTCCTGGCATTTGGGATTGGGGCGGGCTGGAGCCGTGATAGTCTCGGCAATATCAATAAAAACTCAGTGACGTTGAGTGTGCCCATTACTCCTGATTACGATAGCACGGGGACAATTGCAGCCTATTCTGCCAAGTTGTATTACGAAACAGGAGCGACTGCGTGGACAAACAGTCATAACGTACGTCTGATGTGGTTAGTTAGTGTGATTACCGACAAATGCCCTGACGACAAACCAGATTGTAGCGTGAGCGAGCGCGTTGAATCAAATACCGTTGTCCAGAGCTACTATGGCAATTGGCGCTTGATTGGCATGCACGCCACCGAAGACCGCAGTGATAAAGCAACGATTATTTACGAAGATTCCACGAGTCCCACAATTACCCCCAACAGCACGCGCAGATTCGAAATCACCAAAATCAAAGATGTAATCAATAATGCGTTTGTGCAAACCCCCTACTTACAAATCGACGGCACCGATAATAATCTCTCGTTGTCACAATTATTTGATAGTACTCGCAATAGCAATGCGACCACCCTATCAACCTATGGCATTAATAAATCAGCGGCGAAAGCAATCGCGGTCACCGTCCCTTCACAATATGATGTGGCCAAAGTATTTCGCAATGAGCTCCCCAATGCGCTCAATAACGCACTTTGTCGCAAAGCAGGATTTGCCGATAATTGTACGCAACAAGCAACATTAAAAACCGCTTGTGAAAACAACATGGCGATTGAATGCCGCCCTGCTGTATTGGTTACATCAGAAACCAAAAAACGCTATGCTCAATTGCGTGCAAATAGCACGGTACTTGACTTTAATGACACCAGCGAATACACATCACGTACGCTCAATAGCGCGATTTACAAAATGGTCGGTGGCCAATGGCAAGCATTCGATGAAAACGATACGACCACCGAAATAAGTTTCATCAAACAAAACACCCCTGCAGGTTCCACGCCAAACTGGCTTACCACAGAAAAATGGAATACGTTTTTTGAGGGAATGCTCATCCAATCGATGTTCAATTTTGACAATCCAGAAGCAAAAAATTATGAAACTAATGGTATTGCAACCCTAAATAGTGACATTAATGCTACGACGTTTGCTAGTGGGAATAGCACTAGTTGGGGACAATATATCGGGGTGCAAGCTGAAGTTTTTCAAACACTCTTGCAAAGCATATTTAATTCCACAACAAGCGCATCCAATACTGATCTTGCTAGTTTAAACATCAAAAAGATTGTAAATGAATTTTTCGGTACGTTACTAGAAGACCCCACAATATCGCAAACGGGCAAAGGACCGTATTTGCTTGGATTAAACGTAGCGAAAACTATAGGGAAATTAATTGGCACAAAATTATTCAATTATTTTAAATTATCAAACGTCGTAAAAATGGGTACCGCTGCCAAATATGGATCACTAGCAGGGATGGCTGTTGGCGGAGGTTTAATGATGCTGGCAGATAGTAAATTCATCAAAAATAATGATGTAAAAATAACCTTAAAAGTTATCGGCGGTATCACGAACATCAGCGTAGCCGCATATAGAGTTTATCAAACATATACCGGCATTAAAACATTGGCTGAAGGTTTTCATGCCGTTTCAAGTGCCGGCAATATCGCGCAAACTGTTGCTGCTTCTGGATTACAAAAAGTAAGTGGGACGAGTAAACTGCTTGCAAAATTTGCTAACCAGCTAAAAATTGCTGGTGCAGTACTCGTCGTCGCGATTATTTTAACCACCTGGGTATTTGGGATAATAGCCGCAGCAAAAGCCGAATACGGCTACCAAAAAGCAAATATCATTTCAAATCTGATTGGATCCACGGTCACCATGATTTTGCTCGCTGTATTTGCGAGTACCGGCATTGGCACACTCATCACACTGATTATTGCGTTGATTGACACAATTTTTACATCTGTTTGCAAGTTGTTAAGTGAGAAACAACAACGCGGTACTGGTGGGCAATGGTTATGTGGTGGGATTACCGGACTATTAAATAAATTCAACACCCCCTATGCTGCCTCGATTGTCATCGACCCGAAAGACCCCTATTCTCGCTATCAAGCAGTCTCAAGTAGCGGAAGTAGTGGTTTAACCAGACCAAATGCCGGGTTTAGTGCGGGGAATGCCATGAATAATGGCATAAAAGTCACGGACTACATCCAAAAAATGCCCTTCCCAGCCCAATGGCAATCGGTGTTTTTTGCCTGGCAATGGGTGAAACTCGACGAGCGCGAAACATCGTTTGTCTATGGTCTTAACCCCTATCAAGTAGATTTAAGTAGTAGTGCGGTGCGTGGTGCCCAAGTGGGTGAGTGGACAGCCATTGATTCAAGCAAACCCGTCCAATGCGAAGCAGACGGCATCAAATGCTACACCTATTCGTGGCAAAAGTCCTTCAATGTCGATTACACCAACCAATTCAATACCACTGGTGCAAATGTACTGATGCCTGATTTGTGGCTTTCGGAGGCATTCAAAGTACCTCAACAAACCTGTATTTCGATCCCTAATCCGGTGTTTGTGCCGCCGCTTATTCCCATCTGTTGGATCGAAACCTTAGACGGCAACCCCAAATACACCAATATCAACGAAACTGACAAAACTATTTTTGACATATTCCCGGCGACCATTGACGAATTTGTCAGCTTACGTCAAAAAAACAATGGATACACCTTTGCATGGACAGACGACAATGTGCAACCAGCATTCCCCGTGTTTGCTGATGCCGATAACGACGGTGTGCCTAATTCCACCGAATTACTCAGTAATACATTTGACAATAAATGGGATAGCGATAACGACGGCATTTCGGATTATAGTGAAATCAATGTCACGCATTCAAAACCAAACGTCGTCGATAGCGATAACGACGGACTCAGCGATGCCCAAGAGCTCCAATATGGTACCGAACCGCTGATGCCCGACACTGACGGCGATGGCTTGCTCGATGGCGAAGAAGTCGTCCATGTGGACAGCAACGGTAATCTCGCAGGCGGCTGGCAGGTAACCTATGCCATTATCGATGGCGTCCCGCAAACAACCTGGACCGGGTCAGACCCCACCACCGCCGACGGAGACGGCGACGGCATCATCGACCTGCGGGAAAAGGTGTTGGGCTGGAGTCCATATGCCAAAAACAGCGCCGAACTCATCGGCCTGGTAGGCGACGTGCGTGAAGCACTCATCCCCATCGTACAATCAACGTTTGCCCCAATTACCCCAACCAGTTTTAGTAATACGGGTTACAGCGGTAGCGGGATTACCTGTCCAGACGTCACGAGTTGCCCGGTGGCAACCACGAGTGGGGCGCGCCTCGCAAATACCACTGCGTTACAATTTGATGGGAGCGATAAGCTCGATGCAGGGAGCGGCCCACAAGCGCAATTTGATTCGCAATTTACGCTATCAATTTGGGTCAAACCAACGAGTCAAGGTACTAATCAGACAATTTTTGTACAACCGGGACAATTTGCGATATTTCGCTCGTCTCAAAACAACGTCTATATCACCCTTTCCCGAAATAATGCGCCCTGGACTTACTATACCACTGCGCCCCTGCCAACAAACACCTGGACCCATTTGGTGGTGACGTACCAAAATAACACCGTGATTGTCTATACCAATGGCACCGAAAGTTCCCGTTTTTTCACATTTGAAAAACTTACTGATATTGACACAGTCAACAATAATTTAATCGTTGGTGGTCAATATACGCTCCCTGGAAATACCATATTGGGGGGATTCCAAGGTATGCTCGATGATATGAGCATTTACCGCATCGCCTTGAGCGCCAAAGAAGTGGCGCTGCTCGCCCAAGACAAACTCGAGAATGCCAATAACGACTTGATTGTGCGCCCCGGCGACCGCATCTATAGCAATATCACCACCAGCAACAAATTGCTGGGACGGTCGATGCAAGGCTATACCACGGTCACAGCCCAATCAGCCAAGAACGACTACCAAGCCAGCCAAATGACCCCGCTGGGATTGCCCGCTAATACCAGTGCGGCAATAGAAAACATCATTGAAGTACCAGGTGCACTGAATCCTGTGACCGCAACCAATAGTTATGTCAATAGCTGTGTATTCCCACGCACTGAACTCTGTGTCAAATTCGACGAAACCAGCACCACCCTGCCGATGCAATTTAGTGATGTATCGCGCAATCAGAGTGTGTTGACTTGTAGCAACACCGCCGCCTGCCCCACTTTTGTGGCACCCAACTGGAAATTCACATCCAACACCGACATGGTGACATCGGCCAGTGTGGGCAATGCCATCAGTAGCCGAGATTTTACCGTATCGCTGTGGGTCAAACCCGAATATCAATCGGTGACCAATCGCACTATTGTGATGAGCAAAAACACGAATGCCGTACTCAAATTAGCCCTCGCCAACGAATACCCACAATTTACCATTGGCAGCACGACGTTGGCGGCCGCCACGCCGCTGGTTATTGGGCAATGGCAACATCTAGTATTCCGCTTGATGTTGGGCAAACGCCAGATTTTTGTCGATGGAGTAAATGTCGCCAGTGACACCACCGCCATTTCCTATCCGAGTAGTGCATTTGGCGAGCTCCGCATCGGTAAAGATGCCACCACAAATTCATTGATGGGCAGCCTGCGGGATATCCAGATTAATTCACTCGCCCTCAGCGATAATGACATCGCCACCCTCGCCAAAACCTGCGAAGACCCGCGTCTGATTGTCTGTATGCCGTTTAATGCGAGCACCACCGCCGCCCAAAGTATCGATTATTCGCGCTATGGCATCGACCAAGGGGTTGCCCTCAACTGTAGCGGCTGTACCACCAGCACCAACAGCGAAATTAGTTTTGCGTCGAGTACCACGGCTAGCTTACCCAATGGATATGCGTCCCTGATCAACGATCACGATTTTTCGATCATGCTGAAAATCAAGTTGGCTAGCGTCGCAGGCACGCAAACCATCATGCAATCAAGCGTGATTACCACCACCGGCAATCAGCTCCAGATCCAAGTGGTCAACGGTCGACCTACCGTCGTGCGCAAAAACGTCGTGGCCGGTGTCACCACCAGTAGCGATAGTGCGAGCATTGACAACCTGACGATGAGTGCGAACACGTGGTATGTCCTGACGGCCAAACAAAGTGGCGGGCGCCTCAGTATGACGGCGTATGCGGCCAATGGCAGTGCCCTGCAAAGTGCCAGCAAAGAAATTGCTGCCCCAGCCCTGACCCAAGCCCAAGAACCACTGACCGTCGGCACCACTGGGCTGAGTGTCGATCTGCTGCGGATGTATCGCACTGGGTTAACCAGCACCAACATGGCAGCGTTGGCAAACTATGCGTTATTTGGCAACCTCAGTATCAACCTGAATCAAGCACCGCAATCCGATAGCATGCCGATTACCGTCGAAGCACGCAACAAAATCATCGTGCCTGATGCAAATTTTGAACGTATCCGTGGCAACTGTGACGAGTCTTCGGCTGTATTATGCGTGCCGTTTGATCGCGACATGAATACCGCATACCCCGATTCTATGGCCAATGCGACCGCGACTCAATCATCGACTGCAGTTGGTTGGCCTGCGCAATATGCCATGGATAAAAATTTCGGTACGATGAACCACACGAACGCTGATGCGAACGCCTGGATTCACTTCGACTTGGGACAGGTTCGCGATATTGCAACCGTCACCATCTATGATCGCGCCGATTGTTGTCAAGACCGGTCGGATAGCGCGAAAGTTTTTGTCAGTACAGAGCCAATGGGAGGGCGCACACCAGGCGGTCTGCTTGCCCAAGGTGGCGCTTCCGATTGGAAAAACATGAAGTGCGACAATCAGAATCAAACACAAGTGTGTGCGTCAAAAAACGTATTTGATGTCACCTTTGCCAAGGGTACACGCGGACGCTATGTGTATATTACGGTAGCAAATAATTTCTTGCATTTCCGCGAAGTTGTGGTGAATAGTAATAGTGACATCCAATCCTGTAACCGCACCAATACCTGCCCCACATTCAACGCAGGTGGCAATGAATTTGTCAGTGCCAACAAACAATCAATCACCCTCAGTACGAACCTTTCTCAATCGACATTCAATGGCACAAAAAACTATACGGTAATGAGTTGGGTCAAACTCAAAGATCCTATGGCCAAAAATGTATTTATCGGTGACAACAGTGGTATCGCAGATGGGGTGAACAATACCGACTCCAACTTCCGCGTGGAAGGGGGTATTTTGCGCGTCGGACCAACCACTTGCACCGACTGCACGTATTATTACGATGGCGTTGGTACAACCACAAACCCCGCAGTAGACAGACCACTTGTGGCAAATACGTGGTATCACGTCGCCTTGGTACGCAGTGGTACCACGCAAATAATCTATCTCAACGGCGTGCGTTATATGTCAAAGGCTGGGGCATATACGTTCACCAATGTGCGCCAAATGGAAATCGGCGGTGCTTCCGGGCAATTAAACGGGAGCTTACGCGATTTCCAAATTCACGGTACTGCCCTAGACGTGAGCAAAATCAAACTGAGCGCGTCAAGTCCCGCATATGAATTGCGGATGCCAATGGATGAACCTGCCCTGAGTGCGGCCTTTAGCGATGTACTCACCACCGGCTTGCAACTCGAGTGTGTGGCGACCTGTCCGCTCAGTGGCGTACCGGGACGCGACAATCGAGCCGTGCGCTTTAGTGGCAATCAACCACTCCGCCTCAATTCGGCAGCAAATGCATTTGCGTCGTATTTGAAGGTTGTCGACCCAAATTCAATCTTGCCACAAAAATCGTTCAGCCTCAGTATGTGGGTCAAACCAACGAAATACGGGGTATGGTTGCTCGGCAACGACACCATCAATCAAATGATGCGGCTCGGTATAGATGCAAATGGTTTTGTCAGCTACGAGCATGCCTATGCCTGTTACAACGCCTTTTGTTGGCCAAAGGCACCGTTGCGCTCAGCAACCAAACTCCCATTAAATACCTGGTCGCATATTCATGTTACACAGTATCCTACGGATGCTGATAGTCATTGTGGGATGAATTATTCCACAGCAGCTATATCCATCAATGGTATCTATAGCAACTCAGGCCTCACAATTCCCATCCGTTGTGGTTCACTGACTTACGAAGGCACCAACATGCCGGTTACGGCTTCCAGTAGCGCGAATACCATTATCAACAGCGCGGGCCAGACATCCCCCCAGTTGACCAATTTGAACAATTATTCATCAACGACCCCCAAACCACCAGCAACGATTACTGATCAAAACAAACAAGGCTGGACGTTTATACCAGAAACCAACCAAGGCATTACATTCGGTGATACGGGTCGTTTGACCAATAGCAATGTAGCGACAATTGCTTTTTGGGTCAAGCCGCTGGGGTTGACGGGAGACGAAAGATTACTAACCCGCGATGGTCAGTATTATTTCCGCTTAGTCAATAATCGCTTGTATTTTGCGTTTTATGCCCAATATGGTGGTTGGACAGATTATGACACAACCTTTACGTTAACGACAAATGCTTGGCAACATGTTTCGTTGACCTATGAAGGCCCTTCTGGGAATTGTAACAACACGTGTAACAGCTTAGTCATCCGAGCTGGCACACAGAGCAAGATTTTCCAATTACAAGGCGCTATCTTAAGTTTATCGAACTATGAAACCACGCCATTAACTACTGGCTTTACGGTATCAAATAAAGGATTAGAGCACAACTTCTCGATTGCAAATATTTTTGTCACGCCACGCAAGCTCAGCGATGATGAATTAACTGCATTACAAAGCGAAACCTTTACCACCGACAATTTGCGCAAATACGGCAACGTCGACCCGGCCAATAGCACACTCAATATCGGCGAAACGTTTGTGGGCGACATGGACGAATTCCGTATTTCACCAATCGGAAACTCGCTCGATTACCAAACCCAAGTCAAGCAAGCACCCAATTGGAACCTGAGCTTTGAAGATACGCTGAGTAGTAGTCAAACCAAAGTGACGAACGGCCTCACCGTCACTACCCCAATCAACAGCGTCGTGTTGCCAGATGATGTGCCGGGCCGCGCAGGGATTGGACGTTTCAACTACGCCGCCAACTGCACCAACCCCGACATCTTAGGTGCCAACTGCCCGGTTGCAGACACTCTCGGCATGGAAGGGATGGCCAGTACCTTCAATGGTCAAGACACGCTGCTCCAGGTCAATAATGCCACCACCATCATTAACGACATCAAAAACGGCGGTACCGTCCGTTTGATGATCCACCCAGACAAAACTGCTGGCAACCAAACGGTGTTGTATTACGGCAATAGTGCCGGTACCATGGCTCCGTTGCGGGTACGCCTGTTAGCAGACAAAGTAGAAATCCGGGCCGGTACCAAAGTCTTTACCAGTACCACTGCTCTGCCCATTGCCTGGAACCAAATCGCCTTCCGATTCGGCAGCAATGGCTTCCGTTACTACCAAAACGGCACCCTCGACACCGGTGCGAGTGCCACAACGGATAGTGCAGTGACGCTAACCAGCGATGCCAGCTACAAATTGCGCATCGGCGGAGTGGGCAAAATCGCCGGTGTCTTTACCGAAATGTATGACGGCAGTATCGACGAGATCAGTTTGACGCCCATTGAATCTGATGATGCCAAAATCTACCGTATCGCCCGCTCACAGTTTTCGCACGCACTAACCAAATCCAAAGTGGCAGAACTGACGATCGATGCCGATTCACCCGACATCACCATCACCAATCCGCAATATACATCGCGCATTCCGATCCAATTTAGCGTCAAGACCAGCGACCCGACGTCGTCTGTGCAAAAGGTGACCACGGCAATCACGAGTACCCTCAGTGCCACCGGGAGCATTATCGCACCGAGCACCACCGAAATCCCGTCCGCCGCCTGTACCGATACCGTGGGTGGCACCAGTTACTGTCCCACCTTCCAAGTCAATCAAACAGCGACCGTGCCGGTCGAAGGCAAATACGGGATTGTGGTGACGGCAGCCGATGCAGTCAACAATACCAGCACCCAGAAGTCGTTGATTTATGTCGACACTACGGCCCCAACGGCTAGTTTGATCCGCAACAGTGGTACCTACACCACCAGCCGCGCCCTCGATCAAAATAGCCAGCACCTGTTGTTGCGCTTCACCGTCAGTGATCCATGTATTGGATTCACCAACTGTAGCGTGGCAGGCAGTGGCGTGGCATCGGTCAGTATCAATGTCAAAGAAAGCGGCGGCCGCGTCATTAATCAACTCCCCATCCCCGCCACTCTCAGCAATGGTGTGTGGGTGGCTGATGTAGCGTTGCCGTTTGGCGACCCATCAGGCTTCTACCAAGTCAGTGCCATTCCCACCGACAATGTGGGCAACAGCAAAGAAATTGTGGTGGCAGGTGAAAACAGCCCGATTGAAGTCGATACCACCCCACCCCAAGATGTCATTGCGTCACCATCACCATACGATGCAAATACCTATTTCATTGGGAATCAGGCATTGACTGGACGCGTGTCCGATTATGTCGATGGACGGGCTGCCATTCGGCAAGGGATGCGGGTACGCCTCGACTTCGAGGCTCCCGATGGTGCCAGCGTCTTTGATAACCGCGGTGACAGTCGCTACAACACCAGTTGTACGATCTGTCCCACGGTAGCACTTGATACAACCGACGCAAGCAAACGAATTGCCCGGTTCAACATCGAAGGTGTTAATCAGTCACTGACTATCGCCAATGCGGCTACGGTCCTCAGCGGCACCTTTGGGATTGCCTTGATGGTCAAAATCACCAATGCTGGTACCATACTCAGCACCGGTATTGCAAGTAATCCCCGCCTACGTATCAAAGCCGAAAAAGTCGGCACAACATTCAAAGTGACGGCCCAACGGGGCACGAAAGCGCTAAGCACACCGGCGACCATTCCCGCCAATGTGTGGTATTACCTGATTTACAGTGAATACGGCACCACCATGAGCTTGCAATACGGCACACAGCTCAAAACAATGCCGGAAGCACTCACTCTCAGTACCACGGGCACTACTACTCCGTTGTTAAACGATATCATCATCGGAGCGGTACAATCCAATGCCACCACGGCCACCAAAGAAGATTATTTTTCGGGATATCTTGATGATATTGTGGTCTCCGGATTCGCACTTACCAACATTGATTTGTTGGGTACGTCCATCAGCAAAGGCAGTGGAGTCCAGGCTGCCATCGGCCACCAAGTACGCCTCAATGTGATGGATGATGGCTATACCGGCAGTGATCAATTAGCCTCCTTGGCGGGATATTATCTGCCAGTCAATCAATCGACATATCCGTTGCTCGATAGCATCAGCGGTACCCAGAGTTCACGCTGCATGACATCGGGGGTGCTGCTCGGTACTTGTCCACAATTAATCGATGGGTTTGCCAGCAATGCCATCACATTCAATAAAGCAACTGACGGCATTCAGACGGGGTATAGTTTACAATCGTCAGGCGTAATTTCGCATAGTCTGGCATTACGCTTCAAAATAAATCCCAACGCCACCTCCGGTTTACTTGCATCACTACAAGCACCGACAACGGTGGCATCCTTAGCAATGCAAGTCCTGTACCAAAAGGACATCCAAGCGATTACCGTGCGTATGAACAATTCGAGTGCAATTTTGCTTGCCACGAGTGAAAGTATTGTGTCGATTGACGACAATAATTGGCATACGTTGATAATCACCAGTCGCGGCACAAATAGCACGACCAAACAAATTGATATTTACTTCGACGGCAAGCGCACGATGGGCAAAAGTATCACCGGCAATTGGGTGAGTGCACAGTTGGGGTTGGGCGCAATGACGGTTGCTCCTTATACTGGGACCAGCACCACCACCGCCGCCACCAATACCATCGTTGATGACGTAGCCGTCTTCAATACGGCACTTTCACCTGCTGATATGCGCAATTACAGCTACGGCTACAGCACGGTCTACCACGAAACATTTGACAATCCTTCGCTCACACCCAACAGCACGATTGTCGAGAACTCTCCCTTCAATCAATCGAGCAATGTCCTCAGTAGTGACACAACCCTCACGAGTGTAGTTGGCAATGTCGGTTCAGGCGCGTTACGGTTCGACGGCAACGACGAAATCGTGCAACGCGATACCAATGCCATTACCTTTGCGGATGCCAATGCACCCTGGAGCATAGCGACCTGGATTACCCCTGCCCAAACCCAGAGCGCCACCATTGCAAGTGGCAATGCCAACGGCTTCGGATACCAGTTAACCCTCGATAGTGGCAGACCCAAATTCAGTAACGGCACGATGACGATTACCGCACCAAGTGCCGTATCTACCACGAGTGCGTCACTGGTGGTCGTCAGCAATGACGGTGTTACCACGCGCATGTACATCAATGGCAGCATGGTGGCAGCGGCCACGACGAGTGGGACGACGGTGCCCACATCGACGAATGCACTGGCTCCATTTAGTAGCTTCACCCAATGCCAAATTTTCTCCACCAATCCCAATCCAGCAGGGAATGCGTATGACACCAACCCTGCAACCTATTCGCGAACATCATGGTGCACCAATCCGTATTGGGAAGCCAGTAATACGAATGCGAATACCATTGATCGCATCGCCATCTACAATACAAATACCACCTATCCACTGCGCAATTTCTATGTATTTGTCTATGACGCAACCCTTACAGATGACTCAATCAATTCACTCAAAGCCAATGCCAAGTGGTTTTATTACAACCCAGGCAGTGTCACTGACCATATCATCATCCCAGTGCCCTATGGTATCAAAGCCAAAAAAGTCCGGATCGTAAAGCTCGGGAGCAATGAAACGCTCGCTTTGAACGAAGTAAAAATCCTGCAATTACCGCAAATCCGGGTGGGCACAGGGTTCGTCGGCGTCATCGACGATTTACGCATCTATCGGCGGGCCATCACCACCGTTGATATTGCGCGTTTACAAGCAATGGCGTGGCGCACCAGCACACTGACCACCCGCGACGACGGCTACACCTGGCAGCAACCCGCCTTTACCAACATCGAAGCCAATACCAGCATCCAGAGTATGACCGTCGATGCCAATGGCAATTCACGCCGCAGCAGTGGCGAAAAATCGCTCTGGAACGGTATGATCGATACCAAAGCTCCCACCATCAATGTGTCGGGGAGCAGTACGAATTATGTTGCAACGATTAATGACCGTAACTTGATTCCAACCCAAATCAACACCCCGTGTGGCAGTAAATTGCAACTGAGCAACCAGCCCGCAAATTCATTGTGGTTCCTGACCCACATGAGCTTTTTGGATGGCACGGTGTCACCGATTACCGGCGTAAACGCAAGCTGTACGCTGAGTACCAGTCCTGAACTCATCCAAACCAATAGCCAAATCATTTCACCGACGTCAACACTTGCGTATGGCAAAGATGTGGCGTATGTCGGCATCAACAATACCATTCGCGTGGTCAGTGCATTATCACAAAACACTATGTTGGGCGACAGCACAGCGGTTAATGGCACAGTCGTGTTGGTCAACACCAACCGCACCAAGACACGTCTGTACTCCATCAGCCGAATCGTCAGTGGCACGAGCACCCAAACCATCTTGAGCCTGTTTGATATCGCCACCAATGGTAAAAAACCCGCACTTTTGAGTAGTTTGCCGATTGATTTGGCACCGAATGCCACCGTTACCCAGATGGGGATTGCCAACAACGGCAGCCAAGATACCTTTGTGGTACTTGTCGATTCGCAGACGCCCGCCACAATTATGACGGTCAACGTGGCGAATGCCAGCCAGCCGACCCGTACCGCTGACACCACGGCACTATTCGACAACACGTACAATCTCGCCGTCCAAGACGATATCGTGGTGCTCGCACATGGTGCTGATGGCGTTTCGATTAACCGTATCGACAATGTAGGCAGCCTCGATTCGATTGCCCGTTACCAGACCCAAGCCTATGTCAACAATCTCTTTTTCAGTGGTAAAAACTTGCTGTTGGTCGACGATGAAGAACCACTTGATAGCGTGACACCAATCCAATCTACCAACATGCTCCGGGTGATTCCATTAATCGACACCATCGTTAGTGGCTCCGCCAATATCAACAGCACGTTGATAGAAGCCAGTAATTACACGCATTTGACGCGCCAGACGCCGTTTGGGATTGATGACTTCGCTTCCTACCGCATCCAAGATATCGCACCATACATCGACAATTCCGTTTTGATTTTGAGTGGCAACCCTGAATTGCCCAGCGATCAACGGATTTCGATGGTTCGGATTGCCGACAACAGTGTCAAACTCTTGAGTGATACGCGATTAAGCACCCCCAATTTAGCCAAAATTGCGACCAACAATCAGTTTGTGATTACGTTGGGGAATAACAACACCAGTTTGGTCGGGATGCAAATCAGCGATGCGCGCCTAGACACCAGTGCCTGTGACATTGTCAACAATTGCACGACCATTCCGTCATCATATACTGCAACACTTGCGCTTAGTCAGACGCCACCAGCCCAAGCAAGTGTACGCATCCTCAACCAGGTACGCACGTATACCGCAGCCAATCCCACCATTTATGTCAGCGCCGAAGCGCCGGCAGGAGTCAAGAACATCAGTCTGACCGCCAACGGAACCGCGGTCGGGACACCGTGGGCGGCAGGCAGTGTCAATCCCCTTGCCATGGAAACAGCCTTCCCCCTAGTACTGGGGACAGGTGTTTATACAATTGTGGTCAGTATGACAGATACAAATTCTGTTGTCACCACGAGCAGTATGAATGTCATCATCAATACCAATACCCCCACTGTCACATTTACCACCCAGACTTTTGGGCTCAATCAATTAGTCAACGGCAATCTGATTATCAACGCCACGATTAATGATGGGCTTACTGCAGGGGAGAATTTATACCGCATTCAGGTAATTGATAATTCAACCAATACATTCGTCCCCTACACGATTAAACCGCGCCAAGGCGCCAGCATCCCATTCAGCATTTTGTACCGCTCAAATGGTGGCAATACGACATCAATCCCACTCACCATCGTCGTCACCGATGGTGCTGGTCGCATCACCAGCACGACGGCGACGATTACCTTTGACTCGACACCACCGATTGTCACCAATCCGATTATCACGGCCAAACTCAATGGGGCAGCTACCTATACCACCCTACAAAATGGGCAGTTGGTGACACCAACAACTGACGTTGCGACTGATTTACATGTGGAATGGGGCTCAATCAGCGATCAGTCACCGATTATTCGCAATCAACTCGAGTACTTAGTCAAAACCACTAGTAGCAGCACCACCGCAATTGTTGCAGCCACTATCCCCGCCAATACCTCGACTATTGCAGCCGGACGCGTACCCGTAATAGGAACCGGATTACCGTTGACCGAAGCAAGTCGGATGGACTTGGTGTTGCACTTGACCGACGGCGTCCAAAACGACACCTATCAACCACTTTCATCGGTGTATATCGACAAAGACACCACCCCCGACTATACGTTGATGGACGACAGTCCTATCTACCGGGGCTTCTTGAATACCCGCTGTACAGTTTTGGATAGCGATACGCGTGCCACCGCCATCGGCAAGCAACAATTTGCCGTTACTTGGGATAATCAAGCAGTGCGGTTTAATTGGCAAGGTGCTGATTGGAATTACAACGGCAATTTGTTTATCTATCTCGATACCATCCCCAATGCCGGTACCACGACGGCCTACCGACCACCGTCCTATACCAAAACCATCACTGATAGTCTTAGTACCGGTGAATCGTTCATTACGTTGCCCATCAATACGGCAGCCCGCACGAGTACAACCAATGGACTCACCTATCCATCACATGCCCTCGGCTCTGATTATGTCATCCATGTCCAAAGTCGCACCAGCATCAATCTGTTGCGCTGGGATAGTACTGCGGCTGCGTGGCTCAACCAAGACGCCACCCCTGATTACCGCTATACCGTCGATGCCGATGTCAAACAAACCGACATACGCCTCTTGTTTAGCCAAATCGGCTATACCGCCACCAATCCCTTTGGCGTGGTCGCATTTGCCACAGACCCCACGGTGTTTGCCCCGTGGGCGACCTTCCCACCATCAAATCCAGTACGCACTAGCCAAAGTGATAACCAAATCGCACTGACTCCCCTCACCTCGGGCTATGGATGGACAACACTAGGCAGTACGCAATGCCCCAAAATTGATCAAACAGCCCCCGTTTCGAGTCAAATCACGGCGGCAATCACCAGCGCCCCAGTGGGAGTGTATAAATCTACCGTTGCGGATATTTATCCCAATACTGAACCAGATTCAATCAAACAAGCCATTGCAGAATCAACCGCGCTGTGTGGCGTACTCACCAGCAACCCTTGGTGTGTGGCTGCCAGTAATTTGCTCAGCAACACGAACAATAGCGCAGCCATGATCCGCACTTTGGCCAATCAACTTACCCTCAGCAATGCCCCGGTGGCAGGTCATGGCCAAAATGTCACGTACACCTTTACCATCAAAAACCCCACCGCCAGAGCAACACGCCCGTTGTATGCCCTGGTCGAAACCTATGGTGATGTCTGGTTAACTGATGGTAACACTGCGGCGGCAACGCCAGCCCCCAGCGTAACTATTGTCGCTGGCGGCAATTATAGCTATCACACAATTGGTACTAGTGGCTTGCGCGATTATCAGGTTATCAAAATCGATGCGATTCCTGCCAATACAACACAACAAATCGTCTTGAATGGGCTAATCGACCGCGACAAAGCCAATGCATCGACGGCAGATCGCCTGCGCAGTCAAGGTATCGCCAAAATAACGGTCCGCATCAGTGATACTGCAACCCCAAATGCCACAACGATTACCGGCATTGATACCAATCGGATTGTCGAAACAATCAACGCTGCCCAACGTATCGACACCGCAGTTCCCAGCCAAATCGTGGCCGACAACCAACAATCGATTAAACGAGGGAATACCTCACTCACCGGCAGTGTGACCGACGCCTCGGCAGTCACCGCAGTGACGATGGAATACACGACCAGTAGCAACAGCAGTGCACAAACAATTAATTGTGGTGCCGCAATAGGCAGTCGCTGGCAATGCCCAATCACCATTCCAACGAACATCTCCAGCATTTCATATCGGCTACGTGCCAGCGACACCTACAATCAACAAAGCGACTGGAGTGCCTGGTATACGGCAGGAATTGACCAGACCACTCCTACCTTTAATTTCAACACGATCACTACCAACCTGCTCGCCAGCGCCTATGTGGGTGGCAGCAATATCACCGTGAGTGGTATTGTCAACGACAACAATAATCAAGCCGATATTTCGCTGTGTGATAGCCAAAATGACGCATGTGAGTTCGCCACTATCAGCAATCCCACCACCACCAGCACCACCTACACAACCACAGCAGCTCCAAATAGTGCCGTGGCGGTCAGTCCATGTAGCGAAACAGAATTCGCCGACTATAGTCGTTTTGGACTAACCCCAACCGGTGTAAGCGCAAGTGCCCGGGTCCAAAGTCTAACCGTCACTGTCAAAGCGACGTCGGCATCCAGCCAAAATATCACGCTGTGGTTGCAATCACCATCAGGAACGCGTATCCCCTTGCTCACCTCAAGTCGCACGAGCACGACAACCGACCTCAACGCCCAGTTTACGGACAGCGCCACCATCGCGACAACCAATATCGGCAATGCAGCCAGCGGTACCGCGGTACAAGTACGCGCCGATGGGACACTCGCAACAGTGAGCGGAGAGCCAGTCAATGGGATTTGGCAGCTCTTGGCATGTGACAACGGCGGCAGTAGCGCCAGTACTTTGACGCAATGGTGGCTAACTATCACTTCTGCAACAACACCCACAAGTAATAATGCACCATGGAGCTATGCCCTCAAAAACACGGCCAACCAAGACGGTGTGATGCGTAATTTAGTCGTCTGGGCTGTTGATAAAGCCAAAAACACCAGTGCCCCACGTGAATTCACCCTTAGGGTCGACACCGTGGCACCGCAGCTCACGATCGCACAAGTCAACGCCACTGTCCTCGCAAGTAGTCAAACTACCATGCTCCAAGGCACCCTCAGTGATGGGGGAAACATCGACCCGGCGATAGTACCCAATACCCTCGCTGCAGTAGTCTATAGTCGGTCAAGTGTGGTACGCACTGATCCAATTAGTATCACTGCACTACCCCTAAGCCAAGAGGTACAACGGCTTAATTACCTTACCAATCGGGCATTTGCCGCCTATAGCTGGCAATATCAATTTAACAGCACCAATCTGAGTGCGGGTGATTATACCGTCCAGCTTACCGCACAAGATGGTGCCGGCAATCGCCGCATCAGCAATAGCTATGTGATTACCGTGCCGCAAACAACCCAACCAGCACTCAGCAACGTTGCGCAAGTAGCGACCAATAGCAACGATAGCGCCACATTCAATTACCAAGTCAATACCGGCAAAGGGGTAACCACTATCAACGCAGCGGTACAACTGAATGAAGCCACGGCACCGATTAGCACTACTTCGACCATTGCATGGGGCACAACCAATACGGAAACGCAAACAGCACAACAATACATCCCAGCATCCGTGCAAGAAGTATTCCTCAAGCAACTCGGCATGAACGAAGCGAGCGCTGTGGCACTCGATAATACCGGAACGATGACGACCTGGGCGTGGGGCAGCGCGTATAGAAGTGAGTATACGTTTGGGATTTCCCAACCACTCAAGAACATACGGCAATTCGCCATCGGTGCCGATCCAGCTAACCCCCACTTACTCGTCCTTTCCAATACCGGTATCATCACGGACTTTACTTCTAGTGCGGCCACCACCATCGTCAGCCCCACCCAAGCAGTGAGTATTGCCGCCGGCAAGAGTCATTATTTGGCGGTACTAAAATCAGGCAAGCTGACGGCGTGGGGAACCAATACCAATGGCGAAAGCACCATCCCTGTGGCAGCCCAAATGGGCGTCAGTCAGATTGGTGCCGGCAATAACTTTAGTGTGGCACTCACCAATAACGGCCGCGTTATTGCCTGGGGCAATAACGATTATGGCCAAACGACCGTCCCTGTCAGTGCTACCAAACAAATCGCCCAAATCGCGGTGGGTGATCAGCATGTGCTGGCACTCCGGCAAGACGGGCAGGTGATTAGCTGGGGCAGAAACAATCTGAATCAAACACAATTGCCTAGTATCTGTCTCAATACCGATAGTCCATGTACACAATTCTATAAATTCAATGATGTGGTTGCCATCATCGCCTATCGCTCGATTAGTGTAGCAATTAGCAGGAGCGGTGCCATCTATATGTGGGGGCAACGGACAATCAATGGTGATTGTGTGTGTAATGGGGCAACGTTGATTGCTGGTGGTTTCAAAGGTGGGTCAACGTCGGACAACGTGCCAGTTATCACCAACCAA
This sequence comes from Roseiflexaceae bacterium, assembly GCA_947450095.1. GTDB lineage: Bacteria > Chloroflexota > Chloroflexia > Chloroflexales > Roseiflexaceae > UBA965. The sequence continues at coordinate 884 of CANFUF010000042.1, read as the reverse complement.
TTGAGTGCGACGCAGGGAATCAACACGACTGTTTCTGCGGGCGATAGTACAATCCCCAAAACCGTCACATTTGCCAATCTTATCCCGTATAGACGCTATACGTACACGATGACCGTGACAAATAGTGCGGGGAGTAATACCTACACCGGAACCTTTGATACCACACAGAGTTATAACCAACTCTTTGTGCCGCTACTCAGCAACGCCAATCCCCTACCCAACAATCAGCCGCTGTCATCGACCACTGTCGTAGGGAAATAAGGATGCATGTCATGAAACAATTACCAAATAAACTCATCAACATCATCCTGATTGTCCTAAGTATCGTACTGAATGTGACACCTGCGTTGGCAGCGCCACAGCCTCCGTATATCCCGCAACCACAGCCAACCACGCAACCGCGTGCAGTGGGGAGTCAATTGACCACGTCCGGGCAGATTAGTAAGCCCGCAGCGGCTGCCTGTACCCCAACGATCCAACGAAATGCCACTGCGACCTATATATTTACCAATACGACCACTTGTACCTGGACTGTACCAAGTAATGTCAACACAATCGACATCCTCATGGCGGGTGGTGGTGGCGGTGGTGGCTTCGATGCCGGTGGCGGTGGTGGTGGTGGACAAGTGGTCTACCAAACTGCGATTACCGTTACGCCCAGTACTGCGGTCAGTATTGTCATCGGAACCGGTGGCGCAGGTGGGAATTGGCTACAGTACCCAGTTTACACCAGTGACAGAAATGGGGGGAATGGAGCAAATTCATCGATCACGCTCAATGGTAACACCACTACCGCAACGGGTGGTAATGGCGCTGGTGGATGTATTTTTGATGGAACTTCATGCCAAGGCACGACCGTCGGTGCGAGTGAACAAAGCCCGAGT
>CANFUF010000041.1 GCA_947450095.1 Roseiflexaceae bacterium | reverse complement strand
GCGAGTACTTCATCGTAGCGGGGATGGGGGCCGATGGGCTGGCCGCCGGCACTGTCGCCATTGAGGAGCTGTTGATAAAAATCACCGAGGCGCTGGATGTCGCTGGTGGCAAAGGCCACATGTGCCAGCCACGGGATTTGGTCGGCGGGGGCGTAGGGTACTCCTTCGAGCTCGAGGACGTTGGCATCGCTGTCGTGTATATAGACATAACGATGACCGGTGTTGAGGTCGACGGGAGCCGAATTGGCGTGGTAGCCGTGGGCGAGTAGCGGGTCGAGGCTGGTGGTGATTTGGGGGGTCTGGATGCAGATATGGCTGATGCCCGCCGCATAGATGGGGGTAGGTATCTGCACGGCATTGGGGGTGGATTGGATGCGCACAAAGCCATTGGGGGCGTGGAGCCAGGCAGACAGATGGTCGTGGCGGGCGACGGTTAAGCCGGCGGTGGTAAAAAAGGTAAGGGTCTGATCGAGATCGCGTACATTGATGCCGATATGATGGATGCCAACAATCATAACGCTCCTTGGGGGGAATAAAAAAGCGTCGTGACGAGAAGGTATGCTCGTCACGACGCTGGTGCTACGGTGCGGATTAGAATCCTTTGTTATCGAGGCCCATGGGCATGGGGGCGGGGCGATCGGGGCCACTGCTGAGCAAGATATGGCGCCCTTCGCGGGAGGCGTCGTGGATGGCATGCATGATGTCGAGCACATGGTAGGCCAATTCACCCGAGGCGCGGTGGGGGCGGTTTTCTTGGATGGCGACGGCCATGTCGAGCACGCCGAGACCACGGCTGTTTTCGGCAAAGCTATGGCTGAGGGGCATTTCGCGCCAGGTATCGTCGCCGCCGCGGCGTACCTTGATGGCACCGCTAAAGTTGTTGGGGTCGGGCACGAGCATGGTGCCTTCGCTGCCGTAGATTTCGAGCCAGGGCAAGGTGCTATGCCACACATCAAAGCTGGTAATGATGCTGGCGACGGGACCCTTGGCGAAGTCGAGCACACCGACGACGTGGGTGGGAGTGTTGACGGGGATTTTTTCGCCGTATTGGATGTTGTTGGTGATGGTGCGTTCGGCAAACGAAATCTGGGCTGAGCCGCTGACGCGGGTGACCGACCCGAGCAGGGTGGTCAAGGCCGTCAGGTAATAGGGACCCATGTCAAACATGGGACCGGCGCCGGGCTGATAAAAGAAATAGGGGTTGGGGTGCCAGGCTTCGGGGCCACGACCCATCATAAAGGCGGTAGCGCCGATGGGAGTACCAATCCAGCCGTCATCGATGAGTTTGCGGCAGGTTTGCAGACCGGCGCCGAGGAAGGTGTCTGGAGCGCCACCGACGCGCACGCCTTTGGCTTTGGCGTCAGTGAGCATTTTTTGGGCGTCGGCACGGGCGACGGCGAGGGGTTTTTCGTTGTAGACCGATTTGCCGGCAGCGATGGCTTGCAGGGCGACTTCGCCGTGGGCGGCGGGGATGGTGAGATTGATGACAATCGAAATCGCCGGATCGGCCAGCAATTCTTCAACGCTACATCCTTTGGCGACGCCGAATTCGGCGGCACGGGCTTGGGCGCGCTCGACGTCGATGTCGGCGACCGCGGCGACGGTGATGCCGCGGAAGCGTTGATGCAGGTTTTTGAGGTAGATGCTACTAATGTTGCCGCATCCGATGATACCAACGGCAGTGGTGGTCATGATTCTTCCTTTGCTGTAAGTGCTATCCAATTGCCCCAGGTCGCATGCCGTAGTGCGTTGTAGCGAAGCGTGTCGCGTTTGGGTATGCGATGCGTGTGGACACCGGTGTAATCACATCCTACCACATCAATGTACCCTTTGGCACGCTGGGGGTCGTGCATGATGCGGAGCCCGTGTTGGGCTATGGGAGTACGGCTGATGGCTACAAAGCTGTATTTGGCCTCTTCCCAGGCCATTTCGGCGCCGCGGGCGAGGCGTTGGAAATCGGGGCGGGATACTTTTTGGCCAAAGTGACACCAGGCATCGTGTAATTGACAGGCTGCTTGGTGGGTACAGGGTGCCACCACCGTGCCACCGGCGGCGATGAGTTGGGTGCGGGCAGATTGGATGACGGGTGCGAAATCAGCGGCGCCTGGCTCGATAATCACCAGCAATTGGGTGGTGGCGCGCCAGGCTTTGGCAATCACGGCCTGTTGCTGGGTCGGTGAGAGTTCGTTGAGCACATGGGCGATGACGACGATGTCGTGGGGTTGCCAATCGGGGCAGGTGGTGATGTCTTGGTTGAGAAAGGTGGTGGGGGGGAGTTGGCTATCGGTCGCGAGCATTTGGGCGATTGTTTGGAGGTGGTGATCGCGCTCGACGGCTGTAATCGATTGTAACTCAGGCCAGAGCTGGTGGGCGACCCAGCTCGCAGTACCGGGACCACTGCCAATGTCGAGCAGGCTGGTGCAGGGTAGTGGGGCGCGTTGGATGGTTTGACTGAGGGCGCCATAGATTTGGGCATAGGTGGCGGGCATGAGCATGGCACTATAGGCTAGGGCATCGATGGCGGTGCGGATGAGGGGAGTACCGTCACGGGGACCGCGGTAGCGCACACTTAACGCTTGGGCCGCATCACGCCAATCACGACTCGGGTGTTGGTGTAATGCGGCGCGGATCCGTACCTGGAGTAAACCGGGGAGTGTAATCATGGCGGGGTGATGGTGGGGACGGTGGTCGCGGTGGGTGGGATTGGTGTTGCGCTCGGGACGGGGGTATCGATCGCACTCGGCACCACACTTGCCGTAACCGTTGGCACAGACGTATTCGTACTGACGGCCGTTTGGGTATTACTTGGGGTAAATGTCCGACTCGGGGTGTGTGTCAGGGTTGGCGTGAGTGTGTACGTCAAGGTTGGTGGGACGGTGGCAGTATTGGGGGGCGTTGTGGCAGTCGCAGGGATTGCGGTGCTGGTGTCTGTGACCGGCTTGGGCTTGGGAGTTGATTGTACTTTGGTAGATTTGGGTTTCGTGGTTGCTACGGCTTCGGCTACGGTTTCAGTTGGGATAATAATAACGATTGCTTCACTGGTGGCACTTGACACACTCGTTTGCGTCACAGAAGCCGTTACAGTTGCGGTAACAGTTGCGGTATTTACAGAATTTGATGCCGAAAATGTGGTGTTTATGAGAATCAAAAACGTCACAATTAATCCAATTCCGATAGGTAAAATGAAATTCAAAGGAATTGTCTGGACCCGTGCAAGTGGCCGATTCGGCAAATTGCTCCGGGCTTCAGGCACATTGCGTCGCCGCGGCTGAGTCGCAGTATTGAGGGTTGGGGCTGTTGCGAAGGTGGGGTTGGTGGTGGCACCCTCATCTGATTCAATCGCACGAGTTGCTTTGGGTGACGCATTGCGTGGTTGCGCAAGCCCTGCCACTAATGCAGCGGATACGGTGTTAGTGGGTAACTGTGCAAAGGCGGCATCAATCGCCATACTAAACGCCAGCCCACTTTGGTAGCGAGTGGCCGGATCTTTGGCGAGTGCTTTGGCGAGTACGTCAATCAATGTATCGGGGAGTCCATTGAGTTCAGTGGGGAGTGGGGGGGCGGTTTTTTGGGCATGGGCGACGATTAAGTCGGGGGTATTGCCCCGGAAGGGGATTTCGCCGCTAAACATTTCGTAGGTGGTAATTGCCAACGAATAGAGGTCAGTGCGGTAGTCGACCGTACTGCCTGATACTTGCTCGGGTGACATGTATTCGGGGGTGCCCATGAACAATCCGGTACGGGTAAGCCGACCAGATTCGTCGTCATTTGATAATGAAATCCCGAAATCGGTGAGCAAAATTCGTCCATTGGTATCAATTAAAATATTTTGGGGTTTGATGTCACGGTGAATTGCACCACGACTATGGGCATAGTCGAGTGCCGATGCCACGGCTCGGATGATGATTGCGACGGTTTCGCCTGGAAGTGCGTCGCGTTCACGAATTACCGCATAGACACTACGCCCATCGATGAAGTCCATGGCGAGGTATTGAATACCATCCGACTCCCCGACATCAAACAACGTAACGATATGTGGGTGTTGCAACGCGGCAACGATTTTGCCTTCACGTCGGAAGCGCGCCGAAAATTCGGGATCGTTGGCGAGTTGTGGTGAGAGCACTTTGAGCGCAACTTGACGGCCCAAAATGGTATCAAGCGCACGATAGACGCGCGCCATACCGCCTCGACCAATTTCTGCTTGTATTTTGTAGCGATCAATGCGCCGACCAACCAAATTGAACACTGCGTTACATACTCCTACTGAGGCGGTATGGTATAATCCGCATTAGTGAACGTATTGTACCATATCGCGCTTTCGGTATGGGAATTGTTGAGTAGACATTGTTGTGTATTGTTGTGATGGAAGGATGAAGCCATGAATGCCAGCCCCGTACCGCGTTTGCGCATTCGTCACCCTGAATCCGTCGAGGTCCAAATTGAATGGCATCGCGATATTATTACTATCGGTCGCGATCAACAAAACGATATTGTGATTGCGCATCCGTTGGCGTCGCGGCGACATGCCACCCTCGAGCGTGATACTACAGGGTATATTGTGCGTGACCTCAAAAGTACCAATGGCACCTACGTCAATGGTGAGGTGATTGCCGATGCTCATCGCCTTAACAGTGAAGATATCGTGATTATCGGGGCAAGTGAGATTATCTTCGTTGACCCTGAAGCGACCCAACGCGGTAATTTGCCATTATTTACCTTCAAACCTACTCCAATTGATAGCGATATTGCAATCGATGATGATGCCAAAACCGTACATATCAAAGGGGTATTACTCGACCCACCCTTGACGGTTAAAGAGTTCCAATTGTTGTATTTGTTGTACCGTCGTCAGGCTCATGTCATTAGCAAAGAAGAAATCGCCAAAGCAATTTGGGATTATGAAGTTTACGACTTTAATGCTATTGATGCACTCGTTTATCGCGTGCGTCAACGCATCGAAATCGACCCGGCGTTGCCCAAATATTTGGTGACGGTGCGAGGGTTTGGCTATAAATTAGTGGTTGCCCCAGAGGCCCAAGGATAACAATAGCGATGACTGACATGCGTCTTGCGGCAGTTCCTCAGCTCCGTGGCAATATTGACGTACCTGGTGACAAATCGATTTCGCACCGGGCGGTAATGTTTAATGCCATTGCTGAGGGAACAGCGCATATCACCCATTTTTTGCCGGGGGCCGATTGTTTGTCGACGATTGCCTGCTTCCGGGCGATGGGTGTGCAAATCGAACACCAGGGCGATAGCGTCACAGTGCATGGCGTCGGTTTACGTGGCTTGCGCGAGCCAAGTGATGTGCTCGATTGTGGGAATTCGGGTACCACGTTACGTTTGCTGACGGGACTCCTCGCTGGGCAAGCAGGCAAATATGCTGTCTTGACAGGTGATGCATCGCTCCGCTCGCGGCCCCAACGGCGCATCATCGACCCCTTGCGGGCCCTCGGTGCCCAACTCGATGGCCGCAACAACGGCGCATTGGCGCCACTCAGTGTGCGTGGTGCTACCATCCATGGCGGTGCCTACGAGCTCCCGATTGCCTCGGCGCAAGTCAAAAGTGCCTTGTTGCTGGCCGCCTTGTCCGGTGACGATGTATTGACCTTGACTGGGCGCACCGACGGGCGTGACCACACCGAGCTGATGCTGGCGGGGATGGGAATCGACATCCGCACCAATGGCAGTACTGTCACCTTGAGCCCACCGGCCCACCCCGTGTTGCCATATGCCTTGTCGTTGCGGGTGCCTGGCGACCCCTCGTCGGCGGCTTTTTGGTGGGTGGCAGCGGCCATCCACCCCAATGCCGAAATCACCACCACAGGTGTGGGCATGAATCCTACCCGCATCGGCGCACTCACGGTGCTCAAGGCCATGGGCGCCCAGATTACCATCAGCAATGCCCGTACCGAAGGCAGTGAACCGGTGGCCGATGTCACGGTGCGCTCGTCGTCATTGCAGGCAACGACGATTCGCGGCGCGATTATTCCGCATTTGATAGACGAAATCCCAGTGCTGGCTGTGGCTGCCGCCATGGCAGACGGTCAAACCGTGATTGCCGATGCCCAAGAGCTCAAGGCCAAAGAAACTGACCGGATTGCTACGGTAGTTGCGGCATTGCATGCCATGGGCGTGATGGCCGAGGCAACGGACGACGGCATGCTGATTACGGGGCGGGGTGCACTCAACGGTGCGACGCTGGCCAGCCATGGCGACCATCGCTTGGCGATGGCGTGGGCAGTGGCGTCACTCGTCGCAACGGGATCGACAACGATTCACGGTACGGATGCGGTTGATGTGTCGTATCCCGGTTTTTGGCGCGATTTACAGTTGATTGCGCGTTGATTCAGGAGCACTATAGTGAAAATTCTTGTAACGGGTGGGGCCGGCTATATTGGGAGTGTCGCTACCGCTGAGCTCATTGCCGCTGGGCATGATGTGGTCGTGGTCGATAATTTGTACCAAGGTCATCGTGAAGCAGTCCACTCCGATGCTCAGTTCGTCCAGGCTGATTTGGCCGATATGGACGCCGTCAAAAGTATCTTTGTGCAACATACCGGTATCGACGCCGTGATGCACTTTGCCTCATACACCTTGGTGGGTGAAAGCATGCAAAACCCCGCCAAATATCTGCGCGACAACACGGTGGCAGGGGTCAACCTCATCGATGCCGCGGTAGCAGCCGGGGTGGGACGAGTGATTGTTTCGTCGACGGCCAATCTGTTTGAAAAACCAGATAGTATGCCAATCGAGCCCGACAATACCATCGTGCCTGGCTCACCTTATGGTGAATCCAAATACATCCTCGAGCGCACCTTGCATTGGTACGAGCGGATTCATGGCCTCAAATATGCCTGCTTGCGCTACTTCAATGCGGCCGGTGGCACCCCCAATCGTGGTGAAGACCATACCCCCGAACTGCACTTGATCCCGGTGGTGCTCCAAGTAGCCTTGGGGCAACGTGAGTCGATTACGTTGTTTGGTGGCGATTACCCCACCCGTGACGGTACCTGTGTGCGCGATTATGTGCATATTGTCGACTTGGCCCAAGCCCATATTTTGGCACTCGATGGGATTGCCCGCCTCGGCAGCCGCAAATACAACCTCGGCAATGGTGACGGCTTTACCAACCTCGAAGTGGTACAAGCGGCCCGCCGGATTACCGGCCACGCCATCCCTTGTACCATTGGCGCGCGCCGCCCGGGGGATCCGGCCATATTGATTGCGTCTGCCAAAAAAATCCGCGAGGAATTGGGATGGGAACCACGCTATCCCAGCATCGACCAAATCATTGGCAGTGCCTGGGAATGGCACCAAAGCCACCCCAACGGCTACCGCACCAAATAAAAACTCCCCGTCCGCGCTGGTGGGTATCAGCGCGGACGGGGGTGACTTATTCACCCCGCGCGGGGGTGTTTTTTTACATAATCAACAAAATCAGTATAGTCGCGAATATAGTCATCGGCGTCGTAATAATCAGACGCAAACACCAACAACACCGCATCATGTGAATAGCGGTATTGGATACCCCATGTCAACGGGGGCAAATAGAGGCCGATTTGGGGTTTGTCGAGGATGAATTCTTGGCGATTGACCCCGTCGTCGGCCACCACGGCTACGCTGCCGGTGACGGCAATCAAAAACTGATGGCAGGCGATGTGGGCATGCTCGCCCCGTGTTTCGGCGGTGGGGACGCCCAACACCAAAAAATAGCGCAAGGGTGTAAACGGCACGTCGCGCATGAATTCACCCACCGACAAGGCGCCGCGCATGTCGGGCACAAATTTGAGATTGTAGAGCGCCACTCCTGCCACATTGCTGGGAGTAATGGTGGTAGTGGTGACTTTTGCTTGGGCGTGACCGGTTTGATAGAGCGGGGTGTCGACATAGCCGACGATTTTGGCGGGGTTGCCCATCACCACCGCTTTGGGGGGCACCGAGCCGGTGACCACGGCGCCATGGTTGATTTGGGCGCGGGTGCCGACGATGATGTCGCCACTAATAGTGACGTTGGCCCCGACCCAGGTGTCGGCTTCGATGCGTACGGGCGCCAAAATAACGGTGTTGGCACCAATGGTGACGTTGGCGCCGATGGTGACGCCTGGTTCGATATATACCCCTGGCATGAGGGTGGCCGTGGGATGGATGCTCATAATGGGGTGTTCCTCGCAGACAAATTTTTTCTATTATAAACGATGCCGTGACACGCTGTCGCAAGGGAGAGCGAGTCACGGCTGGCATGGTTTGGGTTATTTCAAAAATATTTCGATGACGGGGACGGCCACATTGGGGCGAATGATGGGCACTTGGATAGCCACGGGGGTTTGGCTGGTACCAGCCATGCCCGACCACGATGCTTCGCCCACTTCACCGAAGTGGACTTCGCTGCCGTCGTGCAGGAATTGAGCGTAGTCGATGTGCTCGGCCAAGCCAGGGCAGTAGATGTCACGGAAGGGCCACGCAAAGATGTGCAAATAAAGCCGATTGGTGGTGGGGTTGTAGGTATAGCGGCAATCGGTGGGGGTGACAAAGTGCTCAGGAGCCGCTACACAGCCATAAATCGATCGGCTATGCAATTGCATCCACGCCCCCATCCCTTCGAGGCGCTCGATGGCCCGGGCATCAAACAAGCCGCGAGCCGTCGGCCCCACGTTGAGGAGCAGATTGCCCCCTTTGCTGACGCCGTCCGACAACATGCGAATGAGTAAATCGACGCTCTTCCAAGTATGTTCGTCACGGAAATAGCCCCACGAGCCACTAAATGTCTGACAGGCTTCCCACACTACGGGGTTGCCGTTGGCGTCTTTGAGGCCACCCGCCGGCTGGAATTGCTCGGGGGTAACGAAGTCGCCGACGTCGGGCAAATCGAGGCGGTTGTCGACCAAGGCGTGGGGTTGGAGTTCGTGCACGATGGCGTACAATTCCTCGGATTCCCAATCGGTGTGGCCTTTGCCGTCCTCACCCGGGTACGAAAAATCGAACCAAAACAGGTCGATTTTGCCGTATTGGGTGCAGAGCTCAAGTACTTGGTCGCGCATGTATTTGGCGTATTTACGCATGTCGCGCAGCGGGTTTTTGGCGCGCTCGGCGGCGTTGTTACGCATGGGGTGGATTTTGTCGACGGTGAATTCGGGGTGATGCCAGTCGATCAGCGAATAGTAGAAACCAACTTTGATCCCTTCGGCCCGGAATGCCTCGACCGTCTGACCAATCAAATCTTGTTGGTAGGGGGTGTTGCTGATGCAGTAGTCGGTGTGTTTGGTGGGCCACAAACAAAAGCCGTCGTGGTGCTTGGTGGTGATGACGAAATATTTCATGCCCGCCAATTTGGCCATGCGAGCCCATTCTTTGGGGTTAAACAAATCGGGGTCGAAGTGGGCGAAGTACTTTTGGTAGTCGGCAATGCTGATTTCTTCGCGGTTGCGGATCCATTCGTGGCGGGCGGGCAAGGCGTACAACCCCCAGTGGATGAACATGCCGAAGCGGTCGTGGGTAAACCACGCAGTGTCGGGTTTGCTGAAACGGGACGTCATTGGCGTTTCCTTTGCAGATTGAGTAAATACTGGGACATTGCTAGTATACGCCACATTTTATATGTGTTGGCACAAAATAGTGCGTACGTGTTTTTGATGAAACTAAAAAACCGCATTTCAATCATTAATTCACATAACTAAAAAATATTGAATGACCAAAATTGCGTGAAAATATATAAATGTAGGATCGTGACTACAAAAAAAGACCACCACTCATCATTGAGTGGTGGTGTGGGAGCGCGCGTATTTAGACAGAGGGGAGTTCGGCGGGGGTATCGAGGTTGCGTAATTCAGGTACCCGGATGGCGGTGCCGGCGACGACGCCCATGCAGATAATTCCACCGATGAGGACAGCGAGGGGTACGCCGATGGCACTAGCGGTCAGCCCTACCACGAACTCGCCCAGTTGTGGGCCGCCGGCCACAAAAATCATGTTGACGGCGGTCATGCGGCCACGGAGTTCATCGGGGGTGAGGAGCTGGCGCAACGTGCCACGAATAATCATGCTGACGGTATCGGCTGCGCCAGACATGGCCAGTACGATGACGGTGAGGGGATACCACGACGAAATGCCGAATAACGCAATCGAAAGCCCAAAAATACCAATAGCGACCAGGAGTACCTTACCTTGGCTACGAATCTTGCGTGACGTCAAAAAGACGGCCGCAAATAACGCGCCAACCGAAGGGGCTGCCCGCATGAAGCCATAGCCTTGGGCGCCCACATGTAAAATGTCATTAGCAAAAATAGGCATCAAGGCGGTACAGGCCCCAAAGAAAGTGGCAAAGAAGTCGAGTAACATGGTTGAGGCAATCAGACGATGCTTGAAGACGAATTTGAGCCCGTCAAAAGCATCGGCGAGCCGTACTGGTGGACGACCGGTGCTGGCAACGACCACTGTGGTCATCATGACCGCAGCAATGACTACGGCTAAGTACGATGCCGCATCAAACCAAAACAACGGGATGACCCCAAAGGCAGCAATCAAAATCCCACCCAACGATGGTCCCAGCACGGTGGCCATTTGCCACGAAATAATGTTGGCGCTCATGGCCTGCGACAAAATCTCGCGGGGGACCAACGCTACCGTCAAGGCCTGACGGGCGGGCATTTCGAACGACGACGCAATTGCGGTGACCACCACCATGCTATACACCAGCCAAATCGCAGGTGTTTCTAAACTCCCAGCAATCGCTAATACCACTGAGGCAATGAGGGCGATACATGAGGTGACCATAATCACTTTGCGCCGGTCATAGCGATCTGCGACGACCCCGGCAAATAATGCCATGATGGTCATCGGGATGACCCGCATCAGTCCGATAAATCCTAGCGCCAAAGCGGGGCTAAGTCCTTGTTTGATGGCAATCGTATAGACCAACCAGTCGACTGCGACGATGCGCATTTGTGACCCGGTAATCGAAATTAATTGTCCGATCCACATCAGTCGGAAATTACGATACCGCATCACTTCGAGAAATCCAGCCTGCCGTTCCATGTGTTAACCTTTGATTAAAGAAATGCTGTGCATTATCGTATCATACAAACTGTTTGTCTTTATCATCTTTTTGGGTGATGAAGAAATCTATTGATGTGCACTCTCCGCCTACCTCTCCACCATGCAACGCATGGTGATACGAAGTATGAAGTATAAAGTATAAAGTATAAAGTAGAGACGCAGTCGAGCCGCAGCCTGCTGCGGCGTACTGCGTCTCCACCATGCAACGCATGGTGATACGAAGTATGAAGTCGGAAGTATGAAGTCGGAAGCGTGAATTGAAAATTGAAAATGTGGTATATCTCCGCGCCTCCGTACCTCTGCGTGCCCTGTGCGAGACAATCAAATAACAAAACCATGCTAGGCTATATCTACTACTATTAACAGGAGCACTGAATTTCATGACAACATTTGATATTGCCCGGGCCCGTGCCGAAACTCCCGGAGTCGCACACGTGCTCCACTTCAACAACGCCGGTGCTGCCCTAATGCCCCAACCCGTGCTGACCGCCAGCCAACACTATCTGCAACGGGAAGCCGAAATCGGTGGCTACGAGACTGCCGATGAATACGCCGATCAACTCAGCCACGCCTATACCAGCGCCGCCACGCTGATTAACGCCCACTCGGCAGAGATTGCCTTTGTCGAAAACGCCACCCGCGGCTGGGATCTTTTTTTCTATGGATTAGCCGCCACCTTCAAACCCGGCGATCGAATTTTGACTTCACGGAGCGAGTATGTCAGCAACGTGATTGCCTTTTTGCAGGTCGCCGAACGCACCGGCGCCGTGATTGAGGTCATCCCCTGCGACGCTACTGGCCAAATCGATGTCGATGCCTTTGCCAACATGCTCGATCAACGGGTCAAACTGGTGGCCATTACCCACGTGCCGACCAATGGTGGCTTGGTGAATCCCGCAGCAGCAATCGGCGCGCTGACCCGGCCGGCGGGGATTCCCTATTTGCTCGACGCCTGTCAGTCGGTAGGGCAATTCCCCGTCGATGTCGAGGCTATTGGGTGCGATTTATTGTCCACCACCGGGCGCAAATATCTGCGCGGGCCTCGTGGCACTGGCTTTGTCTATGCCAGGTCTGCCACCATGAGCCAGCTGGTGCCACCCTTCCTCGATGTGCATGCGGCCACCTGGGATGCCACCGACCACTATGTGGTGCGTAGTGATGCCCAACGCTTCGAAAACTGGGAAACCAACTATGCCGGCAAAATCGGCCTCGCTACTGCCATCGATTACGCCTTGGGTTGGGGGCTCGATGCCATTGGGGCGCGGGTGCTACAGTTAGCGCAGCTGTTGCGCACGCAGTTGGCACAGATCCCGGGCGTGACGCTATGTGACCTCGGGGTAAACCCCTGTGGGATTGTCACCTTTACTCACGCCCAGTGGTCTCCCGAGCAAATCAAAGCCCGTCTCGCCAGCCAGCGTATCAATGTGACCACTTCGTCACAATTCGGTACGCGCTACGACATGGAAGCGCGCAATTTGGCGATGGTGGTGCGGGCGTCAGTGCATTATTATAACGACGAGGCAGAAATCATGCGTTTTGTGGCGGTGCTGGCGGGGTAGCGCCGTCGCCGATGACCATGACATCTTCGGGGTGGTTGAGGCGGCGCAGGCTGGGTACCAGCCACGCCACGCTGCCAACCACCCCCACACACAACAAACCACCCACGGCTACTGCAATACTGGCGCCGACGATACTGGCAGCGACGCCTACCACGAATTCACCCAGTTGCGGCCCACCTGACACAAAAATCATGTTGACGGCGGTCATCCGCCCGCGCATTTCGTTGGGCGTCAGAAGCTGATTGAGGGTGTTGCGGATCACGGCACTGACGGTGTCAGATGCCCCCGAGCAGGCTAATGCCAGTAACGTGAGTGGGAACCAATGCGATATGCCGGCTACCGAGATTGATAGCCCAAACAATACCACCGCAATCAACAATACCGGCCCTTGGCGTGGGATGCGCCGACTGGTGAGTACGGTGGCTGCCAACACCGATCCAATCGCCGGTGCGGTACGCAATAAGCCGTAGCCGGTAGCGCCCACATGCAAAATATCGGTGGCGAAAATCGGCATCAAACTGGTAGCCGCCCCAAATAAGGTGGCAAAAAAATCAAGCGACATGCTTGATGCCAGCAATGGTTTTGAAAAGACAAAGCGAATCCCTGACAATGCATCCCGGAAATCAACGGTGGTGTTCGTGGCAGTCTGGGGTACCGAGCGTAATTGTTGGGCAGCGATGACCACCGCCAAAAAAGAAACAGCATCGAACCAATAGAGCGGAACCACCCCATATCCGGCAATAATTAAGCCGGCCAAGGCTGGTCCAACCACGGTGGCTAATTGCCACGACAATACGCCGGCACTCATGGCTTGGGATAAATGTGACGCCGGCACCAAGGCGGGGATGAGCGCTTGGCGGGCGGGGAAGTCAAACGCTCCCGCAATTGAGGTGACAATCACCGTGCTATAGATAATCCACAACGGTAAATCGGGGTAACCGGCGGTAATCGCCAAAATCACTGATGACACGAGTGACACGAGTGAGGCGATAATCACAATCTGGCGGCGGTCATAGCGGTCGGCGGCAACGCCGGCAAAAAGGGCGCTGAGTACCATCGGGATCACGCGCATGAGCCCCATTGTTCCTAGTGCCAAGGCGGGAGACATGCCATGGGCTACTGCGAGGTGATAGACTTGCCAATCGACGGCGACGACCCGCATCATCGAGCCACTCATCGAAATAAATTGCCCGAACCACAACAAGCGAAAATCACGAAAGGCCATTACATCGAAAAAGCCGGCTTGACGTTGCATCATGCGTCCTTTGAAATTGGAAAACGGATGGATTCATCATACAACAGGTATGATTGGTAAAAATAGTGTGTGGTACGCCGCGGTGCACAAATAACACCCCTGCAATTGCACGGGCAATCGCGGGGGTGTATGGGTGGCGGGGAGAGAGAGATTTGAACTCTCGATGGCTTTCACCATACGGCATTTCCAGTGCCGCGCACTAGGCCACTATGCGACCTCCCCAAGGTGTAATGAAAACAGCCAGCGAAAGGCTGGCTGTTTTGCTTGGTGCCAAGTACCGGGGACGATCCGGTGACCTCATGTTTTTCAGACATGCGCTCTACCAACTGAGCTAACTTGGCCTACCGCCAGAACTGGGGATGTTGGTGGGCGATGACGGACTCGAACCGCCGACAGCCTCGGTGTAAACGAGGTGCTCTACCAACTGAGCTAATCGCCCGCACAACGAGGGTTGGTGCCGAGAAAGGGACTTGAACCCTTACGAGCATTGCTGCTCACTAGCCCCTCAAACTAGTGCGTCTGCCAATTCCGCCACCTCGGCACTGAACGGTATTATACGCATATTGCAGGGTGTTTGTCAAACCGAGTTTTGGGTCGAGTTTGTGTGGGCATCCCATCGCTCCGTTCGTGATGTACGTGATATAGATTGGCAGATAAAACCCGATCGCACGCTACTGTTTCTTGGGGCCGTCTGTACGATGTGTGACATAACATGAGTCCGTTACAGACTACGCAGTGAAAATTGTGTAATAGTGACTATTTGTTTGGTGCAAATATGTTTCATACGGTGATAATTCATCTGTATTAATCACACCCCACAAAAATGGTGTATGCCGGTTTTTTATGCTGAGAAATATATTTTACAATTTCAACTTATCCTTGACTTGCATTGCGTATTGAAATAATCAGCTTTTCGCATACCTTTTATATGTTGTATGCACACAATTAAATGTATTGTGGCGTAAGGAAATTTTCTCATTATTTTTTGTATAAAAAATGTGTAACTTAGGCGTCCATTCACGCTAAGGCTGGCGGAGGAATTAGGGTTGGTATGGTTCGCGATGGCTTTAAGCTCATTTCAAGTGGTTAAATATTCAATACAAAATAAAAAACCTTAATATTTATATGCGATTTCTTTTGAAATTTATAGGTAAACTTAATTTAGGTGTTCTAGTTAAAAGTCTGGCGGTTGACGCACGCCATGTACCGCATGATGTTGCAACCTTGAGTAATCTGCGCATGGATGCGAGCAATTCCCAATTTCTGCAGGGCTCCATTGCGTGCGATCTATGCGGAAGCGTCATTGAGCTGCTAGGGTATGCGCAATGGTATTACCTTGTTGGGCGGCAATCAGCGTATCGCTATTTATTTTGTGAGGGGTAACCATCTATGGTAATGCACAAATTACATAAGATTTTAGCTTTGGTTGTATTGATGAGTGTCTGCATGCTGACGATGCCACTTGATGCGCGTTATCGTGTGGCCGCCGCCACTACTACGCGTACGAGTACGCGTACTGACAAAACGATTGCCGCGGTTGGTAACAACACAATTAATCAGGGGGCAAAATTAATTGCTCAGCCCCAAGCTGACAACTTCACCGCGATTGCGCCGGGGTTATCAACCACTTGTGCCCTCAACAGTGCGGGTAATGCTTACTGTTGGGGAAACAATCAGTACGGCCAGCTCGGCAACGGTACGACAACCAACAGCAACGCTCCATTGGCCGTTACGATGCCCACTGGGGTGACCTTTGCATCGATTGGTACGGGTGTTGGGCATAGCTGTGCCCTCACGACGACTAGTACAGTGTATTGTTGGGGGTATAACTACGATGGGAAGCTGGGTAATGGCACCACGACCGATAGCAACATTCCCGTAGCGGTCACCATGCCCGCTGGGGTCACCTTTACCGCAATTTCCGTAGGGCAATATCACAACTGTGCGCTCGCAACCACCGGAGCAGCCTATTGTTGGGGCTCCAGCGTCACAATGCAACTCGGCAATAACACGTATGGTGCCAGAAATATCCCCACGGCGGTCACCATGCCCGCTGGGGTCACATTTAAGGCAGTAGCCGCAGGAGGGGCGCATTCGTGCGCGCTCTCAACTACCGGTGCTGCCTATTGTTGGGGGCGGGCTTTCAGTGGTGAAATCGGCAATGGCTCGAACAGTGGGTTCGTCATGAACGCTACTGCCGCTACCATGCCTGCTGGGGTTACCTTTACATCGATTGATGCAGCGTCGGGGTATAACTGTGCCCTGACGACTACGCGTACGGTGTATTGTTGGGGCGCGAACAGCGTCGGCCAAATCGGTGATGGATCGACGACTGATCGCTTGGTTCCTGTTGCCGTCACCATGCCCGGAGGGGCAACCGTTGCGGCGATTAGCGGAGGGTATGATAACACCTGTGCGATAACCAGTACGGGTATAACCTATTGTTGGGGCAAGAACGATAATGGTCAGCTCGGCAACGGCACCGCAACCGATAGCACGACTCCTGTGGTCGTCACCATGCCTACGGGGGTGACGTTTACGGCAATTGATGTGGGAATTAGAGACGTCTGCGCAATAAATAGTGCAGGTACAGCCTATTGTTGGGGCGATAATTCCTCCGGCCAGCTCGGCATGTGTGATACGGTCAATCGGAATGTGCCTACGCGCGTCGGCACGGGTTGTGTGCCGCCAACCCCTACGCAGACGAGCACGCGCACGAGCACATCGACGCGGACGGCGACTGTGACACAGACGTCTACGCGTACGCAAACCCCTACTGCTACGCGTACGGTGCCGGCGAGTATGTTGCGCACTGCCAACGTCATCGTTGCAGGTCAAAATCATACCTGTGCGATCCTCGACAACAGTAGTGTGAAATGCTGGGGATATAATGCTAATGGTCAATTAGGCTATGATGATGTCATCACTCGTGGTAATACGACAGGGAGTATGGCTGCACTCGGGACAGTCAATCTCGGTACGGGGCGTACCGTCAAAGCCATTGCAGTAGGTCACAATCATACCTGTGTCATCCTTGATGATAACAACGTGAAGTGTTGGGGTATGAATGACCAAGGCCAATTAGGCTACGATGATGTCACCACTCGTGGTAACACGACGGGGAGTATGGCTGCACTCGGGACAGTCAATCTCGGTACGGGGCATACGGCTAAAGCTATTGCGGCAGGTGCATATCATACCTGTGTCATTCTCGAAGATAACAGTGTCAAATGTTGGGGATTGAATTTTTCTGGTCAATTAGGCTACGATGATAACACTGCACGTGGGAATACGGCGGGAAGTATGGCTGCCTTGGGGACAGTCAATCTCGGTACGGGGCGTACCGCCAAAGCTATTACCGCAGGGAATGGTCATACCTGCGTGATTCTTGATGATAACAGCGCTAAATGTTGGGGGAAAAATTATTCTGGGGAATTAGGCTACGATAATACTTTCTATCGGGGTGATAATATAGGTGAAATGGCTGCCTTGGGGGCGATTAATCTCGGTACTGGACGTACTGCGAAAGTTATCTCTGCGGGTGGGGACCACACGTGTGCCGTGCTCGATGATAATAGCGCCAAATGTTGGGGATACAATGCTTTTGGTCAATTAGGCTACGATAATACTACTGATCGAGGGAAAACCAGCGGCAGTATGGCTGCCTTGGGCCCGATTAATCTTGGCGATGGCCGGAGTGCAAAATCTATTGTGGCAGGCGTGTTTTATACCTGTGCTGTACTCGATAATAACAGCATGAAATGTTGGGGTGAGAATGGCCACGGTGACTTAGGCTACGATGATACCACCGATCGAGGTAAAACGACGGGGAGTATGGCAACCTTGGCAACGGTGAACCTCGGGGTTGGTCGGAGTGCCAAATCCATTGATATCGGTGAACATCATACCTGTGTCATTCTTGATGATAACAATGTCAAATGCTGGGGTTTTAATGGAGTGGGTCAATTAGGCTACGATAATTCTGCGAATCTAGGTACTACGACGGGAAGTATGGCTGCCCTCGCCACGGTGTATCTCAGCGGGCAAGCTATTCCAGTTGCCACCCCCACGGTGACCAAAACTGCAACAGTGACACAGACGAGTACGCGTACGAGTACTCCCACGCAGACAGCGACAGCGACACGTACCGCAACGGTAACCGCGACGCTGGCACCAGGCAGCTGGGGTAACTTCACCGCGATTGCGGCGGGGTATGAACACACCTGTGCCCTCAATAGTGCGGGTAATGCTTTCTGTTGGGGAAGTAATCAGCAAGGCGGCCTCGGCAACGGCACGACAACCAGTAGCAACGCTCCGGTGGCCGTTACGATGCCCACTGGGGTCACATTTAAGGCGATTGGTGCGGGTGTTATGCATAGCTGTGCCCTCACGACTACTGGTACGGTGTATTGTTGGGGATATAATTTGCAAGGTAGGCTGGGTAATGGTACCACGACCGACAGCAGCATTCCCGTAGCGGTCACCATGCCCGCCGGGGTCACCTTTACCGCACTTTCTGTAGGGCAACATCACAACTGTGCGCTTGCAACCACCGGAGCAGGCTATTGTTGGGGCGACAACAGCACATACAAACTCGGCAATACAACGTGCACTTCCTGCACTACCCCCGTGGCGGTCACCATGCCCGCTGGGGTTACATTTAAGGCGATAACCACAGGATGGGGGCACACGTGCGCACTCTCAACTACTGGTGCAGCCTATTGTTGGGGGAGAAATTACAGTGGTGAGGGCGGCTATGGCTCAAGCCCTGGGTTTACTGGAACCCCCACTGCTTCTACCATGCCCGCTGGAGTTACCTTTACATCGATTGATGCGTTTGGGTCTCATAACTGTGCCTTGACGACTACGGGTACGGTGTATTGTTGGGGCAGGAACGACATCGGCCAAATCGGTGATGGATCGACGACTATTCGCTATGTCCCCACTGCCGTCACCATACCCGGAGGGTTAACCGTTACGGCGATTGCCGCAGGGGATCACACCTGTGCAATCACCAGTACGGGTACAACCTATTGTTGGGGCAAGAACGACGTCGGCCAAATCGGCAATGGCACCGCGACCGATAGCACGACTCCTATGGCTGTCACCATGCCTACGGGGGTAACGTTTACGGCAATTGATGCGGGAACTCAAGACGTCTGCGCGATTAACAGTGCAGGTGCCGCCTATTGTTGGGGCTGGAACGCCTATGCGCAGCTTGGCGTGTGTGATACAGTCAATCGGATTGTCCCCACGCGCGTCGGCTCGGGTTGTGTGCCTCCCACACCGACACAAACGAGTACAACGACATCCACGCCCACCCGTACGAGCACCCCCACGCGGACTGACACCCGCACCAATACCGTCACCAATTCACGCACCCCAACCATCAGCCCGACGCTGGCACCAGGCAGCTGGGGCAACTTCACCGCGATTGCGCCGGGGTTTTCAACCACATGTGCCCTCAACCGTGCGGGTAATGCCTACTGTTGGGGAAGTAATCAAAGTGGCGGCCTCGGCAACGGTATGACAACCGACAGCAAGGCTCCAGTGGCCGTTACGATGCCCACTGGGGTGACCTTTGCATCGATTGGTACGGGTGTGATGCATAGCTGTGCCCTGACGACTACGGGTACGGTGTATTGTTGGGGGTATAACTACGATGGTAAGCTGGGTAATGGCACCACGACCGATAGCAATATTCCCGTGGCAGTCACCATGCCCGACGGGGTCACCTTTGCCGCACTTTCCGTAGGGCAATATCACAACTGTGCGCTTGCAACCACCGGAACAGCCTATTGTTGGGGCTCGAACGTCACATTGCAACTCGGCAATAACACAGCGGCCGCCAGAAATATCCCCACGGCGGTCACCATGCCCGCTGGGGTCACATTTAAGGCGGTAGCCGCAGGAGGGGCGCACTCGTGCGCACTCTCAACTACCGGTGCAGCCTATTGTTGGGGGCGGGCTTACAGTGGTGAAATCGGCAATGGCACGAGCGCTGGTTTCGTCCTGAACGCCACTGCCGTTACCATGCCCGCTGGGGTTACCTTTACATCGATTGATGCAGCGTCGGGGTATAACTGTGCCCTGACGACTACGAATACGGTGTATTGTTGGGGCGCGAACTCCGTCGGCCAAATCGATGAATCGATGACTAATCGATTAGTCCCCACTGCCGTCACAATCCCCGGAGGGTTGACTGTTACGACGATTAGCGCAGGGTATGATAACACCTGTGCGATAACCAGTACGAGTGTAACCTATTGTTGGGGCGCCAACGATAAAGGCCAAATCGGCGTAGGCTCGTCCGCTACTAACGTGCTCATACCGAATATGGTCACCATGCCTGCTGGGGTGACGTTTACGGCAATCGATGGGGGAACTAGAGACGTCTGCGCGCTTAACAGTGCAGGTACCGCCTATTGTTGGGGCTGGAACCTCTTTGGCGAACTGGGCATGTGTGATACCGTCGATCGCAATGTCCCCACGCTCGTCGGCTCGGGTTGTGTGCCTCCCACACCGACACAAACGAGTACCATGACCGCAACGCCCACCCGTACGAGCACCCCCACGCGGACTGACACCCGCACCAATACCGTCACCAATTCACGCACCGCAACGGTAACCGCGACGCTGGCACCAGGCAGCTGGGGCAACTTCACCACGATTGCGCCTGGGTATTCAACCACCTGTGCCCTCAACAGAGCGGGTAATGCTTACTGTTGGGGAAGTAATCAACATGGCGGCCTCGGCAATGGTACGACAACCGACAGCAATGCTCCAGTGGCCGTTACGATGCCCACTGGGGTAACCTTTGCATCGATTGGTACGGGTGTGATGCATAGCTGTGCCCTCACGACTACTGGTACGATATATTGTTGGGGATATAATTACGATGGTAAACTGGGTAATGGCACCACGACCGATAGCAATATTCCCGTGGCAGTCACCATGCCCGACGGGGTCACCTTTGCCGCACTTTCCGTAGGGCAATATCACAACTGTGCGCTCGCAACCACCGGAACAGCGTATTGTTGGGGCTCCAGCGTCACAATGCAACTCGGCAATAACACGTATGGTGCCAGAAATATCCCCACGGCGGTCACCATGCCCGCTGGGGTCACATTTAAGGCGGTAGCCGCAGGAGGGGCGCACTCGTGCGCGCTCTCAACTACCGGTGCCGCCTATTGTTGGGGGCGGACGTATAGTGGTGAGAGCGGCACTGGCTCGAGCAATGGGTTCATCTGGACCCCCACTGCCGCTACCATGCCTGCTGGGGTTACCTTTACATCGATTGATGCGGGGACGGGGTATAACTGTGCCCTGACGACTACAGGTACGGTGTATTGTTGGGGCGCAAACTCTGTCGGCCAAATCGGTGATGGATCGACGACCGATCGCTTGATCCCCACTGCCGTCACCATACCCGGAGGGGTAACCGTTACGACGATTAGCGCAGGGTATGATAACACCTGTGCGATAACCAGTACGGGTATAACCTATTGTTGGGGCAAGAACGATAATGGCCAAATCGGCAACGGCACCGCGACCGATAGCACGACTCCTGTAGTCGTCACCATGCCTACGGGGGTGACGACGTTTACGGCAATCGATGGGGGAATTAGAGACGTCTGCGCGCTTAACAGTGCAGGTGCCGCCTATTGTTGGGGCTGGAACCTCTTTGGGGAGCTCGGCATGTGTGATATGGTCAATCGGAATGTCCCCACGCTTGTCGGCTCGGGTTGTGTGCCTCCCACACCGACACAAACAAGTACAATGACATCCACGCCCACCCGTACGAGCACCCCCACGCGGACTGACACCCGCACCAATACATTTACCAAATCACGCACCCCAACCATAACCGCAACACCACCGAACTATTCATGGGGGAGTTTCATATTTATCAATGCGGGTGCGTTTAATAACTGTGCGATTGCCACTGATGGTGTCGCTTATTGTTGGGGCAACAACATCTTTGGGCAACTCGGCGATGGGACGGTTATCTCGAACGGTAATCCGACTGCGGTCACGATGCCCACAGGGGTGACTTTTGTCGCCATTTATCCTGGTATGACCAATACATGTGCCCTGACTGCGGGTGGCGTTGCCTACTGTTGGGGTTTTAATCGCGATGGTCAGATTGGTAATGGGACCACTGTTGATAGTGCTACTCCTATGGCAGTGATCATGCCAGCCGGCGTGACATTTATCTCAATCACGGTAGGTATCTTTCATACCTGTGCGCTGACTACCAGTGGTGATGTCTATTGTTGGGGATTCAATCAATCAAATCAATTGGGCAACGGCAGCACTAATAATAGCACCACACCAGAGCTTATTACCATGCCAGTTGGGATTACCTTTACGTCTATTGCCTCGAGTGGGTACAGTACCTGTGGGCTTACGTCCAGTGGCACCGTCTATTGTTGGGGATACAACGCCTTTGGGCAGCTCGGCAACGGTACGACCACCGATAGCGCCATCCCTGTTGCAGTGACAATGCCTACTGGCGTGACCTTTACTTCGATAAGTGTGGGTCGCTATGATGTCTGTGCACTGACTGCTGACGGGATTGCCTACTGCTGGGGGTTGAACTCCACCGGACAGTTGGGGAATGGCACGACCACCAACGCCACAACTCCAACCCTGGTGACAATGCCCACGGGCGTCACGTTTGACACCATTAGCGCCGGCTGGAGTCATACCTGTGCGTTGACAAGTAGCGGCATTGCTTATTGCTGGGGACAAAATACCGGACAGATTGGTGACGGAACCGTCATTGATCGCCTCACCCCAGTGCTGGTGATGACGCCAGCAGGAACCACGCTTGTCAACATCGGTGCTGGCGCAAGTCACACCTGTGCGCTTGCGTCAAATGGGATTGTGTACTGCTGGGGTAACAATGCGAACGGGGAACTCGGGTTGTGTAATTGCGTGGCACATATTATCCCGACGATGGTCGGCATGGCATGTACACCAAGTGGTACCAGTACCCCAACTACCACCAGGACCGCGACTGCGACCAATACGCGCACCGAGACGAATACCCGTACTGCCACCAATACGCCGACGGTGACTAGTACTCCCACGGATACGCGCACTGCAACCAATACGTCCACTAAAACAAATACCCGCACCGCCACGGACACCGCGACGGATACCTATACCCGCACCGCTACGAACACCGCCACGGATACCCGCACCGAGACAAATACCCGCACCGCCACGGATACCGCGACGGATACCTATACCCGCACCGCTACGAACACCGCCACGGATACCCGCACCGAGACAAATACCCGCACCGCCACGGATACCGCGACGGATACCTATACCCGCACCGCTACGAACACCGCCACG
>CANFUF010000040.1 GCA_947450095.1 Roseiflexaceae bacterium | reverse complement strand
GTGGTTTTGGTGATACCATCACTCACACTAATCTTGTTACTACTTACCGTATCTTCGAAATTGAGATTCCAATTTGGTGCCAAGTTCATTTGCGCATTGACATCGTCGAGGGTGGTTGATTTGGTGGGCGATATGCGTAAATCGTCCATATCACCGGCATAATTAGCAGCGATGACGAGGCTGTTGGTGTTGAAGACTACGTAGTAGGACCTATAACCGTATTGCGTAGAACCGCTGACAGTGCGGGAAACTCCATTTTGATTGACATAAAGATATTCATTTTGGGTAAAACTGCCGGCGTTTTGTTGCCACGAATACCAGAAGTTATCATACGTGATTTCTGTACTGACTTGGATGTATGACCAGGTATTGAGTGGCACTTTGGTGGTTGACCGTAATGGAACATAGGGCCAACACATCGTGGTGCCGTAATATTTCCAATCATTATTAACTCGGTTACAAGGAATTGCGCGTTCGTAGGTGACATAGCCATTGGTATCTATCCCAACACGGAGTGATTCGCTAGGATCGTTGTTACCAATAATCCATGTATTGTATTTGCTGGGGCGGACCCACACCCCGACGGTAAGCTCTTTGGGGCGGCTGCCAAACACGCTGTCAGAGTATGTACCGCCAATATATGATACATATTGGAACGTACTATTCGTTACGCGCAGTGATTGATTGCCATCAAAGTGGACAGCGCGGTCATCACGCCCGGGTATGCCACTCAATGGACATTGAGTGACACACTCTAGTCCAAACGCACGGGTATTCATATCACTAAACGATGTACTGACTGCCGGTTCATCGAATGGGATACGCAACTCAAATGTGGGCACATTGGCTGCACTTGCGATTTGGGCAACGGTCAAGCCTTGGTTGTGGATCTGGAAGTCACGAATGGTACCGTTGAGCGACGGAGTGGGATAATAGCCATTCGTCCAATTCGTGTTTTTTTGGAGGAGGGCGCCGATGCTCATTTGCCGCACAGAAGTAAGATTGGGCGGTGGTGATGACGTCGCATTGATAACTTGCTTGCCATTGACATACACGTAGCGTGCCGGTCCAGTTTTGACAAAGGCGATATGATACCATTTATTGGGCAAAATAGTATTATATGGTGAATAGAATATCGACGAGCCACCGAGTGTCATATACACGCGATTCCCATTCACCCCGAACTGGAGTTGATTGTTGGCGGTGGTGAGATCATAGTTATCCCCAAATATAGGTGAATTATTACCTGGCTCGTTGAAGCGGAACCATCCCATTACGGTATAGTCTTTGACACCTTCAAAAACCGACTTCGATAATGTACGTGACAATGCGATGTTTTTTTGATCGATGAATTCTGTACCACCCTCGCGCATCACCGGACAGGTGTTTGCTTGTTCACATGACGCCAGCTCCCCGTTGACATATATTTCGCGCATATGCAACCAGTTATTCGTTTGCTTCTGTATGCGTATATAATGAGCACCTGTCCCTTTGGGGAAGTTGACCGTATACATATCCGTATTGGGTTTGGTACAATTTTTATCTTGATTATCACATTGCAGGTTGCGCCACATTGTTGGTGCAGAGTTAATCATCCCAACAATATCTCGTGAATCACCCCAGCTAAAGTTAGATAAAAACACCAACGCTGTCTGCATTCGTTCCATGCAGCAGTCTGTCCGGTTCATTACAGTCACCGATTGGACTTCTTTGTATGCATTGAGGTCGATTTCAATCCATGGTTTATCTTCGTTGCCACTCACCCCGCTTCGCCCATGCCAGTTATTGTGACTGAAGTTACTGAGATTATTATCGATTGCGTTTTTGGCAGGGAATTGACTGCCGCCAACGTCTTCCGTTGATTGCTGAATACTTACCCCTGGCGCCAAAGTATAAGATGCATTTGTTCCATAGTTTGCCGTATCGAACGGTAAACAAAGGACTGCGCTAGGGGCATCACACATACCACGTAAGCGTTCGAAATTCGGATCAGGCACGATGAGTTTTGGCCGTGCATCAACATCGACCTGTAGTTGATCGGATACGGGCGCTTGATTGATTGCTACGGTTGGTTTGTTGTTGAGCGCATACCGGGCAATGCCTGCAATCGTACTATCACTGATTGCGATGCGATATATGCGTAGATTGTCGATGTCCATGCCAGTCGCCCCTAGGCTGAATGGGTCTTGGCCTTGCAAGAGCGCATCACTGCTCGTTTGTTGTTGCGCAACGGTGCCGTCCGCACTGTCGATCCGTAACGTCAATTTCCCCGCATTTACACGGGCACTCACCAGATACCAGCTGCCTACAATCATGCTGCCGGCGGTAACGGATTTGCTGCCGATAGCGAGGGTAGGCAGGCCGTTTTCTACCGATAATTTGAATTGATTGCCACTGCCTACTTTGGTGCCAGTTTGCAAAATAGTCTGTGTCGCTGCACTGAGCTTGACTTTGGCAACCACACTAAAATCGTGGCTACTGAGTAAATTGGCAAATCCATCGGGGAATTTGGCACTCGTGCTAAAGGCACTCGCACTTCCGTCAATCAATGCGAAATTTTGATTTATGCCGTATTGACTAAATTCGTTGGTGTTGCTGGTCAGCGGCATACAGATAATCAACAAGGGGTCTTCGCAGGTATTGGTTAGGCTCAAAATTTGGGTTGGCGTCAGGGCATTACTACTGATTTGAATGTCACGCAGGCTCCCAGCCAATGAATTGGTGCCAGCATCTTTGCCAATCCGCAGGATGCCAAATGCGCCTGGGTAGGAGATAGCGCTACTATCGCTGGCAACCAGACTGCCATTGACATATATCTGACGCTGTTGGTTGGCCAACACAAACACCAAATGACTCCAGGTTTCTAACGGGAGTTGATTGGGTGCGGTCAGCACAGCCGTACCGATGGTAATTTGTGGGCGCTCTTGGTTGAGTGCCACCTGCAAGTTGGCGTTGGTATTGCTACTATTGACGATGGTGCGGGTCGTCACCGATTGCCCTTCAGGGCGGACCCACACGCTAATCGTAAAGTCGTGGTTGCTGATGGCATTCCCGACTGCCGCTGTGGTTTGTAGGGTGGTGGTGTTGTTGAACTTCCAACTGCCGTCAGTACCGTTGTAGACGGGGCACGCCGCGGTGCTGTTACAGGTCAGCCCGCTGGCATTTGCCGATACATCGTTGAATTTGATGGGGATGGTGGGATTGGCCTCGTCGAATTTGACACACAGTTCACTCGCGCCAAACACACAACTATTGGTGTAGGTTGACGGTGCGGTACTGGTGTTAATTGCGCCGGGCAATTCGATGACCCCGTCAAATGCCGTGGTGGCATTGGCTGCCATCGACATGGGGACGACATTGGTCGTCGTAAACCCGTTCAATGTGGAGATACCAGTGACGGAGGTGAATCCTTGCATGCTCCGCCCCAACAATTTGTTGGTTTCGTTGATGCTATAGACGATGCGATCTCCGGGGCGCACGATGAGGTCGCTACTATTGGGCAGTGCCCCTGTGTAGAGCTGTTGGACTTCACCGGCCCGCAACGCCACTTGGAAGATGGCGAGGTCATCTAATCCCCCGGTATAAGCGCTACTCATCGCGCTAATTGCCGGTCCCACCAGTAAATTGTTGCTTTTCGTATCAGAATCAGTCAGCCGGTCTGGCGCATCCACACGACTCACTTCTACACCGTTGACATAAATCACCACTGTCTTGTTGCCAAAGGTGACGGCCAGGTGGCTCCAGCTATTGAGTGGCACAATCGCCGGTGATGTCCAATCCCAAACAGTTTGATTTGTAAAAAGCCGCACCCGAATGTTGCCGGTAGCGGTGCGGAAAATCCCCAATAACCCTGATTGGCTGAAAATAGTCTGGAGTGCATTATTGGTCGGTTTGAGCCATGTAGACAAGGTAAATTGGCTGTTAAATGTTGACTGTATGCCATTACCGAGGTCTAGCGATTGTGCGCCATTGAGCGTCAACGAAGGATTATTTAGGCGGTCGCTGGCGCTGGCAGTCACGCTGGGGCAGGTCGGCACACAACGGAGATTGGTAGATGCCACGCCACTACTGGTAAAACTATTATTGCCTTGGGTTTCGAATCCGGTTTGGAGCAATGGCAGTAGCGCTTCGCGCACCGTGCCATTGACCGCCAAAATCTCACCGCTGTTTTTGCCGTAAGGACTCCAGCCGAGTATTTTTTCGCGTAAATCGATGATGCCGTCTTGGTCACTATCGGCGCTGAGTGGATCCGAGCTAATCCACGTGTTCTGTGGGACGCCATTGACGATGGCATAGGTGACTTCCCACCCACCCGTTAACAAATGGGTTTTGGAGTCAACACGGACAACTTCTTCGCCATCGAGCAGTCCATCACCGTCGCTATCGGGTTTCAGTGGATTCGTACCGAATTGGATTTCTTCGGCATCGCTGAGCCCATCGTTGTCGCTGTCTGCGTTGTTGGCGGGGGTGCCGAGACCAACTTCACGATTATCGCTGATGCCATCACCATCGCTATCGTAGCTATTGTCACGAGTATTGTTTTTGACTTCTTGGGCGACAGTAAGCCCATCGTTATCCGCGTCGACAAACACGGGGAATGCGGGGGTGTCACTATCTGTTGACCAGCCAAACGTAAAGCCGTTGCCTTTGGGGCGAAGGCTCACAAATTCATCGATGGTTGCCGGCAAAATATCATATTTGATTTTGCTATCTTCATTGATATTGATATATTTGGGGTGACCGGTATGGGTCTCTATCCAACAGATGGGAATCGGGATGGGGAAGGGCACAAAAATAGGCACTGCAATACAGGTTTGTTGGGGCACCTTGAAGGCGGTAGAGAGCCATAAATCGGTCATGGTTACATTGATCCCGGTCCGGGTAAATGGCGAGGTGTAGTTGACTGTCATTGATTTGCGCCAGGTGTAGGTTTTTTCGCCATCGACATAATAGTCACAGCTGGGCAAGGTCATATCGCACGCAGCATTTCCTTGCCATTGGCCAAATTGTCCACCAGTCGCAATACTATAGCTCATGTCTTTTTGGTCGGACCCGAGGGCATAGGTAAATGAAGCATCGCGGGTATCTTGTTTTTTCCATTGCCAAAACCACGGTAATGCCATCCAAGTCGATGGGAAGGGCATCCGTTCGATATAGTCGGTCACCTTGAGGCCATTAACCATCCCATTCCCCACCCGGAAGCCATCGATTGGTGTGCTTATTTTGGGTTCAGTGCCTGCGACCTTCATGTAGCGTGACCAAGGATCATCTGGGTCTACGACGATGTTTGATGCATACGGGGTAAACAGGTTAGCGAGCACACCGCTGATTCCCCCACATAGCCACTTCCCCGCCGTGCTCCGTTGTTGTTTTTCACTGAGTTGTGCACAGGCAATGGCGGCGATGGCATCGAGCACCGCAATTACCGCCCCAATCAATTGTCCAATTACGGGGATCGATGTGAGTGCCAATATAAACAAAATCGCAATGGTTTGGCCAATCATACTGGCGATGGCATTTCCTTTTTGCCAGCCGTATTCCGCATTCATGGCGGTCAAGATCCCCACCGCCCACGTGGCGGCAATCGCAATCCCAATCATGACTGGGCCAAGGTACTTCATGAATTTGGCAAATTTGCCAGCGACAGCGACTGATTTTGCGGCTTTAGCGGCCTCTACCGCTTTGCTCATCACTCCATTGACTGCTTTGAGTGCCTTGGCGACATCCATTGATTCTTTGACTAGTGAATATATCGATGCGGTGAGGGTGATTGTATTGATAACAAGCGATTGGACTTCGGGGCTAATCCTCCCGCTTTTGTCAAAGGTAGAACCCACACTAAAGAGCGTATTTGCAATCGAAAGTGCCGCAAACACTAGGGAAAGTTTGTTTTTTGCATTCATCCCACTGAGGTCATCAAAAATTCCTGATATGTCATCGATAACTTCTGATGAGAGTTCTGTGGCACTTACTGCAGAATTTAACTGCGTGTTTGTGTTTGGTTGAATAGTTGATGATGCGATGCGCAATTTCGCAAATCTGGCGTTGACCACAGTTGCATAGATGGCATAGACATCTGCAACTTCATCACCCCAAGTTGTTTTGGCCGTTGCATTAAAACTGCCCTTGGTAATACCCAAAAGTATGTTGGGAATCTGGCTCTGCTGATAGCCGCGGACTTGGGGTTGACCGAATAATGCCATACTCGAGAAGAGCAACGATTGATTGAACGTATTCCATTCTTGGTCAGTAAGAGTCGTTGGGGTAGTGGGTTTGACAAATTGTTGTTGAATCGCTGCCATCTCGGTCGACATATCGTTGTTGCTCGTCAATGCCACCCATTGCCCGGCGTTAATCCCATAGATGATCCCGTTGGCAGTACGTGACACAATGACTTCTTGATTTTGAAAATTAATGCTATTGGTGCTAAATGACAATCCCACCGAGCGTTCATTTGTTTCGGTGGCGATAATGATGGCAGGGCGACAAGCGACGCTGGTGTTGTTTTCACAACCGGTGCGCAATGTGGTTTTTTCGGCACAATCATCGGCCTTGCCATTTTTGCGACAAAGCGAATTATTGAGCACCTTGGGAATTTCGGTAGAGTTGATGGCAACCATGTCGAGCATGGTGGGATAGGTGAAACTCGACACCCGCGTGGCGTTTTTGTTCAGTCCATAATTCGCCGTAGAAACAGCCGCCGCACTGTTTTTGGTGTTGTCAAACAATACTGCGATTGATTTGTCGTTGTCGTTGCCGTCGAGTTGCAAAAACGGCAGATTCACGAAATTACTTTTGAGGAAGTTGGCGTTTTGGGTGATTGCCAAGCGGCGCTTGCCATTATCGGTAATATCCGCTTTGGTGATGTCTTCATAGATTAGGCTAGCCTTGACTCCTAGATTCTCCGTTGCTTGCATGCCAATCAGTGACCAGTCGCTGTAGTAGCTTTGCAGTAGCGAACTATACTCGATACGCTCATTCGGGGCGCAGTCGGGTTTGCTGGCAGGGCAACTATCTTGGATGGAAGAAATAATCCATTGCAGGCGTACTTGATGATCGTTGACCCACGGTTGAGCGCTGGTCATGTAATACATTTTGGTGCTATAGGCGACAATCGTGCCGCTCTGATCATAATCGGGGTTGAGCGGTAGACTCACGCTGATTTCGTTGCTCTTGGTATTGCCTTGTTCGTCCCGGCTCCAACCGATGCTCATGCCGTAGGGGCGAGTCTTGGTGCTGTCGATACACGAATTTGCGTCGGCACTGTTGAGCTTTACTTCGTTGGTACTACCCAGACACGCCGTGACCGGTAGATTACCGTATTGACCACTACTCACCGGGATGCGGATTTCGAGCATGGCAGTCACTTTAATGTCACCGTTGCTGGCCGTGGCATCAGTGGCATTAAACACACTACTCGATTGGAATGTGGTGTTGCGCACCCGTGTAACTTGCCCCGCGCTATCGTTACTTGGCCAATCATAAATAGCATTGTTGGCATAGAGCAGCGCATCGTTGCTTGGTCGAATCTGCATATCGACGGTGAGTGGTTTGATACTACTCGTGGTGTTCTGGATTTTGTAGGTGAATGGTTTGGCGTTGCTATAAGTGCCACTACTCGTGTCGTTGGGCGACAAATCGTAGTTGTCAGGGACTTTGTCACCGTCATTATCAAACGAAAGAAAATCGGGCACCCCATCATGATTGGTGTCGGTACACGGTTCGCTGGCAGTGATGAGTTTTTGTGGGCATTCGACGAGATCATTGGTGCCATCATGGTTGGTGTCTGCACTGAGTGGGTTGGTATAGAATTTATTGCTTGACCCCGTGTATTGGGTGAATTTCGTCACTTCTACCAAATCACTCAACCCATCATGGTCTGTATCGGCACTATTCGGATTGGTGCCTAACTGGGTTTCAGCAAAATCATTAAGTCCATCGTTATCGCTATCTGCGCGCAGGGGATTGGTGCCTAATTTGACTTCGTCATAATCGTTGAGCCCATCACCATCAGTATCTGCCAAATTAATGTTGGTGCCCCGGAGTTGTTCTTCACTATCAGCTAAGCCATCCTTGTCACTATCAAGGTCACTACTGCCGGCCCGACTACTGCCCAATGCCCGACTATTTGCTTGCGTCGCAATCACGGTTGTGCTACTACGCTGGACCCCGGCACTAGGCAAGGCAATGCCACTGAACTGTTGGAGGGGTGATATCAGCGGGTTAAACGACGGTGGATCAGTGGTGGTGGTGGTCGTGGTATCGGGACCGGGGGGCGGGTTCGTGGTCTGGTTGGTTGCCGCCAATGAATGGGGAATATTGCTAAATGGCTGGAATACCATCATCCCCAGTGCGAGTAGCGTAATCGGCAAATACAGCCGCGTGCGGAACAGATGCACCAATCCGCCGATGATACTCACCGCCATGATGGCTAGCATGCCGAACAATATGTTTTGGATGGCACTACTATCAGTACCCAACATATTTCCGATTATCAACAACGGATTATTGACTAATTTTTGTAGGGCTAGGCCAGTGCGGGCATACGCAAAAAACGTCGTCTTGATGCTGGTTTGCACGCTACCCGCCCGATCGCTGGCGGGGATGGTGAGTTGGAGTGCCATCGTATCGGGCAAACCATCGCTGTCGAGGGTTAATTGACCATTGCCGGTGGCTTTTTTGAATTGGCTCGAATTGGCAATCGTATACCATTCTTGGTTGTAATTAATTCCGTGGGCGGCGTCGGCATTCAAAAGCCGGGCAAAATGCTCGGTAAATGCCAGCCCGTCAAAGTCAAAATCATAGCTATTGGCACGTTGAGGATTCACCGCAGCATGAGTCATGCCCGCCAAATAACTGAGTGTATTGACTTGGGCCGTATTGTTGCTATTCGTGCGTTGCCAGCCCGTGCCCGATTGGCGTGCATAGGTAACACCGCGCTCGCGCCTGATTTCGAGCATGATGCCATTGGCATTGGCAATTGTGAGGGTGCTGGTTTGTAATGATTCATTAATCGACCCATCAATGACCAACTGATCATGTCGGCTGGGGCGGGCATAGTTGGTAATCCGCGGTGCATAATCGCTGATTTGATCTATTTCGCTGTGGAATTGATATTGACCACTTAATTTTGCGATTTCTTGGGCGGTTTGTATCTGCCGTAATGGCGACGAATTATACACTACATTTACGCCGATATACCCGATGATGCTCACCAATAGTGCACATGTGATAATAAAAAGTGCATAGATACGATAACGCATAGTAATCCTTTTGATGGATTGGGATAAATGTTATTATATAATTTTACTGCATTAATTGGATTTTTTACCTAATTTTTTTCGTCGTAAAACGACGAGATTATATTTTTTAAGAAACTGCAAGACGTGTATTGTTCAATTTACGATTAATTTAGTCAATTATTATTATTTTTTATGGAAAACACGTGGGGCGCTGCCGTGAATTGGCTGGAGATAGGTTGGTTCGGTTGCGCAGGTTTCGTGTGACCACTCCGTGACATGCTGTTGAGTGTCAGCGTATTTACGTCGCAAAACGACGGAAATATATCGTTGTGGGGATAGGGTAACTTGTTATACTGTACACAGAAACAGTACTCATCTCCATAATTCGTTGCATCACTCACCATTACTTTGCCGAGGACACTATGGATTCAATATCGCAAAATGTATTTGATAAAGTCACGATTAATGAATTAATGCGCATCATTGTGGGGCGCTTGCGCAAACAAAAAATCTCCGTCCCTGACATCATTGACCAACTCAATGCCAACGGTGTGGCGGTCACCCGAGCCAAATTCGACGATTGGTTTATGACCCGCCCAGATCGCGACACCACTGCCCCAATTGCGGTGTTTAATGCATTGCTCGATGTGCTTTTTGGGTTGCAGCCGCAAATCATGACGGTGACTGAGCTTTTTTCGTTGCTGATTGCGACCCGCATTCCCTTCAATTTCATCCAAGAATACGCCCGCTACTTCTCCCCCAACGAATGGAACAACGTCCTCAAGGCGTATGGCTTTCATCAAATCACTTGGAATGATACGTTGATTGGTCGTGATGACATCACTGACGTCATCTACGAACACATTGTGCGCCACTACAACAAAATCCTGGTTGGCCCGGCAGGAGTGGGCAAAACCGCTGTTGCACTGCAAGTATTGCGGCGCTATAGCCTACATACCGGCAAACCCACCTATTATATCGATATGCGCCAAACGACGACATTTATGGTGCTCCTCGATCAACTCGCCACGGTGTTCCAAGTACGCGCCATGGGCAACGAGCCCCTCTTGTATCGGCTCGAAGCCTTTGTAAAGTATCATGCGCCGTGTCTACTCATCGACGACTTCCAAGATTCACCGAATTTTTCGTTGCCACAATTTATGGGCTACGTCAAAGCGCACTTCCCAGCTATGATATTTATTTTGACCACCCAACTGACAACGACAAGTTATCCCGACCTCGCTGACCACGTCAGTGAAGTCCCGCCACTGGCGTATAGCGACAATACCTCGCCAGCCTATCACCTCGTACGGCGCTGTACGTTGGAATTAGGGGTAGCGCAGATCAACGACCATGATATCCGCATGATTTGTACGCACTCGCAAGGCAATCCGCTCTTTATCAAAATGATGGCCGACAGCATCGTACGTAATGCAGCGATTGATTTAAAAGACGACATTGTCGCCACATCGGTGACGCAACTCAATACCGTGACGCAAACGCTATTGCAATTAATGCTGTTTGCCAACATCCAATTAACGCAGAGTTTTATTGGGGTGGTAAGTCCACTACTGGTTGGCATTGAAAGTATCCAAGTGGGCTCGTATCTACAACAACTCACCACTGCCGGCTATACCACTGTGGTGCAACATGAGCAACCAATGCACGTGGTATCAAATATCGTGCGTCAACGCCTGCAACCACTGATTACCGAGACGCAGATTACCGATATACTTCGGTGTGTCTACACGGCGTTGAGTCAAGACAACGATGTATTGTTAACAACCTCCAATACCAGTGAGCGTTTGGTCTACCGCACCGATTTGCCAATTGTGTTGTATTTTGTGGAGGCCTTCTGCAATGCGGGCATGACCGCAGAAGCCGCTACGCTCTTTTGTATCTGGCATGATGCATTTATCCGGCATGGATTAGTTGCTGAAGCCCTTCAATTGGGTGAGCAATGTATGACCGCGTTGGCAGACACCGCAGATATGCGAGTGGAGTTACAACTAGTCATGGGGACTTTGTACAGCGAACGGGGCTTGACCCATTATTCCATGACCTACTTTACCCAAGTACGTGCCAATGAGGCGAGTCACTCTAATCAATATTTACGCGCACGGGTGGCGGTGAATCAGTGCTTCATCGAATTAGAAGATATTACCAGCGCCCAAGATGCCAAATTCGTCATTTTGTGTGATGAATTAACCGTCGCCGTCGATTATTTCCGCCAGCAACAACTCTTTGCGTGGCAAGCGTGGGCTTATCACCGGCTGTCGTACAGCTATTTTCATATTAATGATTTGCGCAAATCACACGAGTACAATAACTTGGCCGTGAATCTGTTGCGCAAATTGACGCCATCCAACTGGCTCAGCGATGTGATGCGCTCGCGGGGCTTGATATTGACGGCAATCGGTGATTTTGCCAGTGCCCGCCAACACCTCGAATACGCCATCAATGCCTACAAAGAGTCCGACCAAGTCTCCGAAATCGCCCAGTCGTATTTACGTCTCGCCGTGGTTGATGTGTTGGAGATGAAAATAAAATCGGCGGTGGTGAATTTGCGCGAAGGTGTCCAAATTTTGGAGCGCATCGGTGGCCTCAAAGATGTGTTGTATAGTATTGATATTTATTGTGGGGTGTTGCTGGCTCAAGGGGGCTTCAATGATGCGCGCATGCTGTTGCAAATCTGCGATCAATTACGCCACGAACGCCAAATCTACCGTGGTGGCACATTTGATAACATGCTCAAGCAGTATTTTGCCTTTGCCACCAATAACACCCAGATTTTGCCACGCGACCTCGGGTTATTTATGCCCAATCAAAACATCTACGAAGTTGTTGCTATTATGCGCCGCCAATTGATGATGGCATAACGCAAAGTAGAGCCGCAGTCTGCTGCGGCTCTACGGTTACTAAGGATACTATGGACTCACATTCGTCACTCGTATTTGACAAAGTTACCATTAACGAAAACAATCATCAATTCGTCATTGGAATCGAAACAATCATTGTCTGATGTGCTATCACAAATAACCGAAGAACTCAATGCGCGCATTGCTATTTAAGCAGGGCATTTTTGCACTGGTGGCGCACTACAACCGTATTTCGCGCCCTTCGGCACTCGAGCGGTAGCAGGCGTCGATAACCTGGGTGCGGCGCAAGCCGTCTTCGGCTGAGGGGATGGCGGGGGCACCGTCGAGGATGGCGGCCACGAAGTTGTTGATGACGTCGACATGACCACCACCGGGCTTGATGTTGGGCACGAGGTCGACCGGGGTGCCGTTGGCTTCATCATAAAAAATCCGTACGGTTTTGACGTTGTGGTAGTCGACCACTTGCAGCTCGGCGCCACCTTCGGTGCCGTACAAAATAATCCCAAAATCGTCGCCATTGGGACCATGGCTGGCCCAGCTGGTTTCGAGTTGGAGCGTGGCACCGCCGTCAAGCCGGATCATGGCCGTGGCCAAGTCTTCGACTTCGTATTTGCCTTCGACTGTTTGGCGGACGCTGTTCATCCCTTTTTGGCCACGGGGCCCAAATTCGGCGTAGGTGGCGGCATTGACCGCTACCGGCGTCGGCTCACCCATCAAATACATGGCGATATCGAGCATATGTACGCCCAAATCAATCAACGGACCGCCACCAGCCATGTTTTTGTTGACGAACCAACTATTGATACCGGGAATGCCGGCGCGCCGCATCCAATACGATTTGGCGTAATAGATGCGCCCCAAACGACCACTCTCAATGATTTGTTTGATGTACTGCACGTCGCTGCGTTGGCGATGATTAAAGCTAATCATCAAAATTTTGTCAGCGGCTTTGGCGGCTGCCAGCATCGATTCGCCTTCGGCAGGAGTGCGGGCTAGGGGTTTTTCGACCAAGACATGTTTGCCGGCCGCCAAGGCCGCCAAGGTGACTTCGGCATGCAGGCCATTGGGCACACACACACTCACGGCATCGATATCGGGTTGGGCCAGTAATTCGGCATATTCGCCATAATGACGGGCGCCGTAGCTGCCTGCCAAGGTTTTGGAGCGCTCATCGAGTCCGGCGATGGCCGCAATGGTGACCCGTGATTGGGTGGCGTACCCTTCGGCGTGTGATCGCCCGATGCCCGAGCCGATGATGCCGACGCGTAGTGGTGCAGTTGTCATAAAGCCTCTTTGTTGTAAAAAATGCCGGATGTAATAGCGCAGCCAACTCATCGGCGCGTATCACGCATGTCTTCGATGCTACTCGGGTCGGTGACGTGGTCAATAAACAACACACCGTTGAGGTGGTCGACCTCGTGCTGGACGGCCCGTGCCAGCAATCCGGTGGCGCGGCGTAGGCGTAGATTGCGCCCTTTGAGGTCGCGGTATTCACAGGTCACCCAGTTGAATCGTTTGACCGGTGCATAGCGACCCGGCAAACTCAGACACCCCTCGGAGCCGGTAATGGTGCCCTCGCCATGCTGGGTGATGACTGGGTCGAGCATCACATACAATTGCTCGGGTTCGATTTCGACCACGTGCCCGTCTGTGCGTTTTTCGTGGCGCACGGGGATGCGGATAACCACGAGGCGTTGGGTGATTCCTACTTGAGGTGCGGCCAAGCCCACCCCATCGACGGCGTCCATGGTTTCGATCATATCGGCCGCAAGGGTCTCGAGGGTCGGTTTGTCCATGGCGACGGGGGTGCAATTGGCCCGCAAAATTGCCAAATCAGCGGGAATTTCGATGTCGAGAATACGACGAATAGCCATCAGCTGCCTCATTATATGCGTACGGGCTTTTGGAGGGGATAACATGCATTATCGCACATCATCCCGCCAAAAGCCCGTACACGGTTGCCCTTAGTACCAGAACATCGGCTTGCCGATGAATTCTTTGACCTTGGCGCGGTAGGCGATGGGGTCGTAGAATTGATCGATGTCGACACGCTTGACCCCTTGTAATGGGGTGTCAGCAGGTACGGTGGTATAAACGCCATTTTGGATGGCCACCATCAAGCCACTATGGCCCTTGAGTAATTGATCAACAGCCATATTGCCGTACGAAAAACCTGCCATGCGGTCGATGGCGTCGGGGGCACCTGAGCGCATCAAATAACCCACTTGTTGATTGACAATGTCAACACCCGTGATTTTTTTGATGGCTTCACCGGTGATTTGCCCGATACCGCCCAATTTCTTGTGGCCGTAGGCATCTTCTTCGCCGTATTCCATGGTTTGACCATCAATCATAGTGGCACCTTCGGACATGACCATGATTGAGTAGTTCGACGGGTTGCGGCGTTTGTCTGCCACCAATTGGTGCGCCAAGCGCTCGACGTCAAACGGTACTTCGGCGATGATACTGCGGTCAGCGTCAGCCAAAAAGCCGGCGACCAAGGCGGTTTCGCCACAGTTGCGTCCAAACAATTCCACCACGGCAATCCGCTCGTGTGAGCCGGTGGCCGTGCGCAAGGCGTTGATGAATTCAACGCTCCGGGTGATGGCAGTCGAGAAGCCCAAACAGTAGTCGGTGCCAAATACGTCGTTGTCCATCGTTTTGGGGATGGCAATCACGCGCACGCCTTCTTTGTACATGCGCACGGCATATGACAACGTATCGTCGCCACCGATGGGGACGAGCGTGTCGATGCCGAGGTGCTCGAGCACCTTGAGCACGTGAGGGGTGCAGTCAGCAGTGTTTTTGGGGCCGGTGTACGGGAAGCGCCCCTTCAAAAACTCCGGCATCATTTTTTCGCTGACGCGCTGGGGATTGGTGCGCGACGTGTGCAACGTGGTGCCGCCGTAACGGTCAATGGTGCGCACGTGTAATGGCGTCAACGGCGCAGCCCACTCTTCGTTGTTGGTGGGGTCGTCGAGGTTATAATTGAGCAAACCACCCCAACCACGTTTGATACCGACGACCTCAATGCCTGCTTCGGCACAGCGATTCACGACGGCTTTGATGGCGGGGTTCAATCCCGGGACGTCACCGCCACCGGTCAAAATTCCTACACGCACAACATACCTCCATAACTTCAACATCTATGCGCCAACTCATCAGATTGTGATGAGTAGTCGTACCATACAAAAACACCGCCGTCGGACATGACCAACGGTCATGCACAAGAGCGACGGTGCTCGTTTTTTAATTGCACAACCGATGAATTGGTGTAACGACTTAACCGCCGCCACTCCCAAAGCCCATAATACCACCCTTTGTCATTGCCTGCACGTCGAGCAATTCGTCGATGCGTTCGGCACTGAGCAAGCCCTTTTCCAGCACTACTTCCTTAATGGTTTTGCCGGTAGCCATCGATTCTTTGGCTACGGCAGCGCCATTGAGGTAGCCGATTTCGCGGTTGAGGGCGGTGACGAGGATGGCGTTTTTGGCCAACCAACCATGCGCTTTTTCGCGGTTGGCCGTCAAACCTACCACACAGCGATCGGTAAAGGCGGTGATGGCACCAATCATAACGTGCATCATTTCGTTGATATTGTGCGAAATAATCGGCATCATCACGTTGAGCTCGAGCTGGCCGGCTTGAGCGGCCAAGGCCACCGTGTGGTCACACCCTTGTACATGGAAGCAGGCCATGTTGAGCATTTCGGCCAGCACCGGGTTGATTTTGCCGGGCATGATGCTCGAGCCAGGTTGGACCGCAGGCAAGCGCAATTCGTCTAAGCCTGTGGCCGGCCCTGACGCCAGCAACCGGAAGTCGTTGGCAATCCGGGTCAACGTAATGCACAAGGTGCGAATCGAGGCCGAGAAATCGGCCGGGTCGGCCATGCTTTGCATTGACTCAAACAAATTACCCGAGGTGCGCAAATTTTGACCGAGCAAGCGACTGAGTGTCACCACCATGCGCGGGTGGTATTCGTCGTGCGCATTGAGCCCCGAGCCGGTGGCGGTGCCACCAATCCCGATGCGCCGGAGCCGTTCGGCGGCGGTGGCGACCCGTTCGCGGTCGTTGCGCACGGCGAGGGCGTAGGCACCAAATTCTTGGCCCATCGTGACCGGCACGGCGTCTTGTAAGTGGGTGCGCCCTGATTTGACCACATCGGCGAATTCAATCGACTTGGCTTCGAGGGCATTTGCCAAATGATCGATGACGCCCAGCAATTCATTGACGCGCCACAAGGTACCCAAGCGAATCGCACACGGGATGGTGTCGTTGGTGCTTTGAGCCATGTTGACGTGGTCGTTGGGGTTGACTGGTTTTTTGCTGTCGTCGAGGGCATAGCCGAGGATTTGATTGGCACGATTGGCCAACACTTCGTTCAGATTCATGTTGTGGCTGGTGCCCGCGCCGGCTTGGAAGGGGTCAACCACGAATTGATCGGCATGCTGACCGGCAATCACTTCGTCGGCTGCGCTGATAATGGCGCCGGCGATGGTGCTGTCGAGCAAGCCTAAATCACGATTGACTTCGGCTGCGGCCCGTTTGATGACCGCCATCGCCCACACAAAGGCGGGGTAAGGGCGCATGCCACTAATCGGAAAGTTGATTACCGCGCGTTGGGTTTGAGCGCCATATAGCGCCGCGGCTGGGACTTGTACCTCGCCCAGCGAGTCTTTTTCGGTGCGAAATCCTTGCGTCATCGCCGTAATTCCCTTATGCTGACGGCAAACCATATTACTGCGTTCGCCGTACCGTATGCGCGCCAATAGTAGCACGAAACTGCCAAATCGTCGAACGCCCCATTGTTTTGCGGAGAAATACACTTCATGACCATTACTCGTATCGGTGTCGTCGGCTGTGGCCTGATGGGCGCCGGCATCACCCAAGTCATGGCCGCCGCCGGCTACCCTACCCGTGTCTGTGAAGCTGCCGCCGCCCCGTTGCAACGGGGCCTCGAGCGCATCCGCGCGGGCTATGACCGCGCCGTCAAAAAAGGCACGCTCGCGCAAGTCGATGCCGATGCCGCCTTTGCCCGCATCACCCCCAGCCTCGATCGTCGTGATTTGGCCGATTGTGACTTAGTCATCGAAGCCATCGCCGAAGACCTGACTCTCAAAACGACCCTGTTTGCCGAGCTCGACGCCATCTGTGGCCCTCAGGCGATTTTGGCATCCAACACCTCGTCAATCCCCATCCATCAACTGGCCCAAGCCACCACCCGCCCCGACCGTGTGGCCGGCTTCCATTTTTTTAATCCGGTACCAGTCATGCAACTCATCGAATTAGTCTCGACCCCGTTTACCAGTAACGAAACCCAACAGGCCTTGCATGCGGTAGGGACGCAACTCGCCAAAACCGTCGTTGATGTCCAAGACGTCAGTGGCTTCATCGTCAATCGCCTGCTCATTCCCTATCTCTTTGATGCAGTGCGCTTGCTCGAACAAGGGATTGCCAGCCGCAATGCCATCGATACCGCCATGAAGCTGGGCTGTGGCTACCCGATGGGACCATTGCTGCTCCTCGATGTGATTGGCATCGATACTGCAGTGGCGATTGGTGATGTGCTGGCTCGCGAATTCAACGACGCCCACCTCGCTCCACCGCAACGCTTGCGCGAGATGGTCGCCCAAGGCTTACTGGGCCGCAAAAGCGGCCAAGGGTTTTATACGACGACGGTGTAATGAAAGGATCTTCCTATGACGATTTGGCAAACAGTACTCAATGACGGCGTTGCCGTGTTGACCATTAACAATCCCCCTGTCAACGCCTTGAGTCGCGCCGCCGTGGCGGAGCTCCACGAACACCTCATCGCCCTCGCCAATACCCCTGAGCGGGTGGGTGCCGTGATTATTACCGGCTTTGGCGAAAAAGCCTTTGTGGCCGGCGCCAACATCAAAGAAATCAATGCCCTCGCCGACCTCAACGATGCCCAGCAATTTGGTACGGCGGTGCTCGTGCTGGGCAAACTGATGCGTACGCTGCCCTTTGCCATCATCGCCGCCGTCAATGGCGTCGCCTTTGGTGGTGGTTGCGAGTTGGCGTTGATGTGCGACATGCGCATTGCCAGTAGCACTGCCCGCCTCGCCTTGCCAGAAATCACCCTCGGCCTGATGCCCGGCTGGGGCGGTAGCGTACGCGTCGCCCGCCAAGCCGGTGCCAGCACCGCCATGATGATGGCGCTGACCGGCGAGCCGGTGGGCGCTGATGACGCCTTGCGGTTGGGGTTGGTCGACCGGGTGGTGGCCCCCGCCGAATTACTGGCTGCTGCCCACACCCTCGCCGCCCGTATCGCCAGTATGGCGACACCGGTGATTGCGACGATTAAATCGACGAT
Source organism: Roseiflexaceae bacterium (assembly GCA_947450095.1). Lineage (GTDB taxonomy): Bacteria > Chloroflexota > Chloroflexia > Chloroflexales > Roseiflexaceae > UBA965. The sequence continues at coordinate 5,475 of CANFUF010000040.1, read as the reverse complement.
TTGGGCTGGGCTGGAAATGCCCCTCGACGATGCCTTGCTGGCCGAATGCACGACCTTTGCCAATGTGGTTATCGCCCCCAACGCCAAAGAAGGCACCGACGCCTTTCTCAACAAACGCGCCCCCCTTTGGAATGACCGCGCATGAGTTATCACGTGCCACTCGCTGGTGGTGGAGCCCAACAACTCGCCACCTTTGTGGCGCGGCCCAACCGCTTTGTGCTCGAGGCCTTGTTGCCCGATGGGCAGATAGTGCGCGCCCATATGGCCGATCGTGGCCGCCTCATCGAGACGTTGCTCCCAGGCGTGCCACTTTGTTTGGTATCACGCCCGGGCGAGAAACGCGCCACGCAATGGCAAGCTGCCGCCGCCCAACGCGCCGACGGCAGTTGGGCCTCGCTCGACACCTTGTTGCCCAATCGTTTGATGCGGGGCGTACTCGAACAGCATCTGATTGCCGAATTGCCGGCCTATACGCTGGTACGCCGTGAAGTGCAAATTGGTGCCAGTCGCTTTGACTTTGTGCTCGAAGGCGGTGATTCCCCCATCGTGCTCGAGGTCAAATCAGCTGGGCGCCTCGTCGGCGATGTTGGCCTCGTCCCCGATGCGCCGAGTAGTCGGGCGGCCCGCCATGTCAATGAATTGATACATTTGCATCAGACTGGGCTACATACGGTGTTGGTGGTGGTCGCCCAAGGCGACGCCGCCAGCGTGGCCATCGATGGCACGATTGACCTCGTGTTGGCGCAGGCAGTGCAGGCTGCGCATCAGGCAGGTGTACAATTAATCGGAGTTTCGGCAACATTTAATCAAAATGGGTTATACTTTAAGCATACTATTCCCTTTGGAACCTAAATCTGCCGTGTTACGCATGATTCAATGACGTAATATCCTCGGTGTGTTGGGGATTTTTGTGTGAAATATACCCAAAGGAGGGTGCAATGTTTAAAGGGACACGCGAACAACGCGGTTGGTACTTCTTTGACTGGGCAGTGTCTGCCTATTCCACCACAGTTGGGGCAGTCTTTTTGGGACCCTATTTGACTAGTATTGCCGAGGCAGCCGCCAAAAATACTGGCGGCATGTTGTTCCCATTTGGCCCAGGCTTGCCGATTGCGGCAGGGTCGTTTTATGCCTATGTGACCTCGTTGTCGGTGTTGTTGCAGGTCTTCTTTCTGCCTATATTGGGGGCAGTAGCCGATTATACGTCGCTCAAACGGCGCATGATGGGGATTTTTGCCTATATTTCGACTGTCGCTGTGATTGCCATGTTTTTCATGCAAGGCACCGATTATCTGTTTGGTGGCATATTGTACTTGGTGGCCAATCTGACCTTTGGGGCAGCCAATGTACTCTATAACGCCTTTCTGCCCGAAATCGCCACCCCCGATGAGCGGGACGCCGTGTCGTCACGTGGCTACGCCTTTGGCTACCTCGGTGGTGGATTGTTGCTCATCCTCAATTTGATTTTGTTTATCATGCACGACAAATTTGGGATTGATGGTGGGCTCGCTGTGCGGATCTGTTTGGCCTCTGCCGGTGTCTGGATGGCAATCTTCATCCCCATCACTCTGACGCGCCTGCGTGCCAATGTCGCTTCCAAAACATTGGGGCAAGGACAATCAGTCATTGGTGCTGGATTTCGCCAATTAGGCGAAACGATTCGCAATGCGCGGCATTATCCGCAAACATTATTGTTCCTCGCAGCATATTTGCTCTACAATGATGGAGTGCAGACGGTAATTGCGTTGTCATCAGTCTTTGGCACCCAAGAACTCGGTATGGAATCACAAACACTGATTATTACCATTTTGATGGTACAGTTTGTGGCCTGGTTTGGGGCCTTAGGGTTTTCGGCGGTTGCTCAACGCATCGGCGCCAAAAAAGCCATCATGTACAGTTTGGTGATTTGGACGGCGTTGACCTTTGTTACCTACTTCATGACCAAAGGCAGCGTGGTGCAATTCTTGGCCCTCGGTGCGGGGATTGCCATCGTGCTGGGAGGGAGTCAAGCCTTGAGTCGTTCGTTGTTTGCCCAGATGATTCCGCCGGGCAAAGAATCAGAGTACTACAGCCTCTACGAGGTTAGTGAACGTGGTACTAGCTGGATTGGACCGTTGGTCTTTGGTTTGGTCTACCAGTTTACCCATTCATATCGGTTGGCGTTAGCGATGGTGGCAGCCTTTTTTGTCATCGGATTGGCGATTCTCGTCTTTGTCAATGTCCGTAAGGCGATTGTCGAAGCCGGTAATGAAGTCCCTGCAGTGGTGTAAGACTGGTTTGATTGGATTGTTTTTTGTGAGATATGTTTGGAATTAAAAGGAGCACCATGACCGCCTCATCCGAGTATCGTACCCTTGGCAAACGCCACAAAATTATTGATGGCTCTGAAAAAATTACTGGGACTGCCCAATACACGGGCGACCTCAATTTGCCAGGCATGTTGCATGCCCGCCCGGTATTGAGCCCTTATGCCCATGCCAACATCAAATCTATCGACCGCACTGCCGCCATGGCTGTCCCCGGCGTGGTAGCGGTATTGATTGCCGCCGATTTGCCCACTCGTGACCGTGTCGTCAACTCGCGCTCAAGCGCCGTGTTGGCCCACGACAAAGTATTGTTCCGTGGTCACCCCGTTGTGGTGGTTGTCGCCGAAACCGAAACCGCCGCCAAAGATGGCGCCGATGCCGTCATCGTCGACTACGAACCACTCCCCGTATTGAGTAATATGGCCGATGCCATTGCCACCAATGCCGCCTTGATCTGGCCCAACGGCTTACCCAAAGACGGTCTCGACTTGACCGCTGCCCACGCCGCCGTCGACAAAGGTAGCGATAGTGGTCATCGCGCCCCATCCAACATCCACGAAGAAACCAAGTTTGGTCGTGGTAATGTCGACAAAGCCATTACTGGCGCCGACATCGTGCTCAAACACCACTACACCACCCCCATGGTGCACCAAGGTTACCTCGAGCCCCATGCCGTCGTAGCCGAGCCCCATCCCTTCCGTGGCGAAATCACCGTCTACACCAGCACCCAAGGTCAATTTGGCGTGCGTGACGAAGTCGCTCGGTTGCTCGGTATCCCCAAATCCAAAGTGCGGGTCATCCCGATGGTCATCGGTGGCGCATTTGGTGCTAAATACGGTATTCTTGACCCCTTGGCTGCTGCCGTGGCTTGGGCCGTTCGTCGCCCCGTCAAGATCGTGTTGACCCGTAGCGAAGATTTTTTGACCACCACCCCTTCACCGGCCATGGAAATTGATTTGACCGTGGCAGCCTACAACGATGGCCGCATCGCCGCCATCGATGCCGTTGCCACCATCGACAACGGTGTCTTCCCATTCACCATTGGTGGCATCGTAGGGATTTTGATTGGCGGCTATTACAAATGTGACAACGTGCGTATCGTCTGTCGCGAAGTCCTCACCCACAAACTCCAAGGTGGAGCCTACCGCGCCCCCGGCGCCCCGTCGGCTACCTTTGCCATCGAATCAAGCATGGACGAGTTGGCCCGCGCCCTCGGCCGTGATCCCCTAGAGTTGCGCTTGCAAAACTGTGTCGAGACCGGTGATTTGATGGGTAACGGTGACCCGTGGCCCAGCATCGGTATGCGCCAATGTCTCGAAACCCTCCAGAACCACCCGTGGTGGCAAAACCGCACCCAAGAGCCCAACACGGCCTGGGGTATGGCTGCCGGCGGTTGGTTGTGTGGTATGTCGCCGGCCGCTTCGGTCTGTGCCGTCGACAGCGATGGCGCCGTGCGCATCCACGTCGGCTCAGTCGACATCTCTGGTGTGAACAGCTCGTTGGTGTTGGTCGCCGCCGAAATCCTCGACATCTCGCCTGACCGCATCCAACTCATCCAAGGTGATACCCGCACCGGTCCCCGGGCCGGCCCCAGTGGTGGCAGCCAGACCACCTATAGCGTGTCGGGTGCCGTCGCCGCCGCCGCCCGTGTGGTCCGCCAAAAACTCATCGACGTGGCTGCCGAACAATTCGAAGCCAACCCCGCTGACCTCGAATTGCGCGATGGCGTGGTGAGTGTCAAGGGCTTCCCCGATAAGGCCATGGAAATCGGCGCGATTGCTGAATTGGCCGAAAACAAAGCCGGTGGTAGTGGTCCTATCATGGGCGAAGGTACCACCGCCATCTCGGAGAACGCTCCTGGCTTCGTCACCCACCTGGTCAAAGTCCATGTCGATCCCGACACCGGCCATGTCACCCCTCTCAAGTACCTCGCCATCCAAGACGTCGGCTTTGCCCTCAATCCCTTGTTGGTCGAAGGCCAAATCCATGGTGGTGTGGCCCAAGGACTCGGTTGGGCCTTGCACGAAGCGATGGTTTATGACGATTACGGTCAGTTGTTGACTGCCAGCTTCATGGACTATAGCCTCCCCGGTGGCGAAGCCTTGCCCGATATCGAAGTGGTCATGGTTCACAACAAAGCCCCCTTCGGCCCCTTCGGTGCCCGTGGTATCGGCGAACCCCCCATCACCGCTGGTGCAGCCGCGGTAGCCAACGCCGTGCGTGCCGCTAGCGGCGCCCGCGTGCTTGACCTACCGTTGCGCGATGAGCGCGTCTGGAAGGCCATGCAACAAGATTAGTTGTTTGCTCATTCCCCTCATCTATGGCACACTGCGCACAACCATTTCGGTTGTGCGCAGTGTTTTTTGCTACAAAGGTAACAGTATGCAACGACGTACCGTATTTGGATTATTTGCCACCACTCTTTTGATGAGTTGTGGTGTCACTCCGCCACCTGCGTTGATTGGCCCGGCGCTTTTGTTTGTCTATACCAATGGCTGAATTCCTTGAACGCAAACAATGCCTATCGTTGATAGGTTGACCCACCAATTCAAAGGTTGCTTGACTGTCGTGCGTGCCGATTATGCCACGCCCCAAGGATTGCAATTGGCTCAACAATATGCGGTCAAATCCCACCCCGTCATCCTTGTGATAGATCGTGGTGGTAGTGTGACCTCCCGCATCAACGGGGTTCCCGATGAGACACAACTCACCCAGGCAGTGACGGCGATTTGTCGGTGATCCATCGCGTCTCCGCACCCTCCGCATCTCCGTGCTTGCTCCGCGCTATGAAGAAACGTCGGACGCCTATGGGTAAGGGCGATTACGCAACGGCGCACCAGCAGTGATTGTCGCTAGGGGTATATATGCGGGCGCCGTGGCAATCGCCCGATGATCCCCGCTGTGCTAGTTCATCGGCGATGCATATACATGTGCTCCGCACCCTCCGCATCTCCGTGCTTGCTCCGCGCTATGAAGAAACGTCGGACGCCTATGGGTAAGGGCGATTACGCAACGGCGCACCAGCAGTGATTGTCGCTAGGGGTATATATGAGGGCGCCGTGGCAATCGCCCGATGATCCCCGCTGTGCTAGTTCATCGGCGATGCATATACATGTGCTCCGCACCCTCCGCATCTCCGTGCTTGCTCCGCGCTATGAAGAAACGTCGG
>CANFUF010000039.1 GCA_947450095.1 Roseiflexaceae bacterium | reverse complement strand
GTTTCGTAGGGCATCGGTAACCGCAATGTGTCTAATTTGATTGTACTGTTTTTTGCAAGTTCAAGCAACAATCCAGCAGCTGGGGTTTTGTGGAATTCACCACGGTAACGCCGTGGCGTAAACCGTGCACCGCACGAACCGCAATATTCGTCGCTAGGCAATCCTAACCGACTATCACAAAACCAACAACGACGCCAAGGCTCTTGATCGATAACCCAAAGCGCAGCATCTTGTTGTTCAGCAATCACATATCGTGTTGGTACACTAATTGGGTTCTTGGTGGTAATCACAATATCCTCACCGATTTCGTCGTGTCTTTATCCTACCATATCAACACCACTCCGTGGTAGCGATGTGTATTACATTGTGCTAACATGCAAGTTATTTTTTGTCAATTTTTCATACGCGAAATATCACACACTCCGTGTCATTTGATTCCTGCATAACGACACACAATTGCACAACACATCGCATACGGGTGTATACTAGCGCAATATTCATCATACACATGGTAACAATGGCACATGACACGTAAATCAATCAGCACACAAGGGCCCGATATCGTTCTGTTTCGTTTGATGTACCACGCGGTTAAACCTCACTGGCGGCCACTCGTAATTGCATTTGTCTTGTTGGGGATTACTGCTGGACTCAATGTTGTCCCCCCTTCACTCCTGCAATGGGCGATTGATGGTCCGATTGCCACTGGTAATACTGCTGATCTTTGGCCGATTACGGCGCTCTACGGTGGCACCGCCATTGCGATGTTTATCATCCAATATATTTATAGTTATTATTTACAAAAAGCAGGTCAACGCGCCTTATCAGACATGCGTACCAATCTATTTAACCGCATCATGTCACAAGATCAAGCTTTTTTCCATCGCAATCCCGTTGGTGATTTGGTGACCAGGCTCACGAGTGACGTTGATACGCTGAGTGCCTTGATTTCCACCAGCGCCGTCACCATCGTCACCGAAACAGCCACACTCATCGTGACTACCATCGTAATGTTTAGTGTCAATTGGCGCTTGGCATTACTCGTCGTCGCGGTATTGCCGGTACTTGTGGTGGTAACAAACTACTTTAGTGCGCGAGTGCGCACTTCATCTACCGGTGAACGCACGGCGCTCGCACGCGTCAGTGCCTACCTTAACGAGCAACTCCAAGGCATCCCTGTGCTCCAAGTATTTGGTGCGCAACAGGCAAGCACCGCACGCTTTGACGGCTTCAACAATGCCTATCGCAACGCCTTGATTGTATTGCGGCGACATAGTGCCTTGTTTTTGATGATCCAAGAATTTATTTCGGCCATCGGCTTGGCCATGTTGCTCTACGGTGGCGGTCAAGGGGTGTTATCAGGCTGGGCGACGCTTGGTATGTTGGTAGCGTTTATTCAATACGCCGATCGAGCCTTCCAACCGGTACTCCGCTTATCGGAGCAATACAACGCGGTGCAAATCGCCTTTGGGGCGGCAGACCGCATCCAGTACACGTTGAGTGAAGCATCGTCGATTAATGCACCTGATGTACCGATACCACCTACGAATCCTTTTACGGGCGATGTCAAACTTGAAAACGTGCATTTTTCGTACAATGCCGACAAACCGGTCTTGCGAGGCATCAATCTCCATATCCCTGCCGGGCAACGGGTGGCCATCGTCGGTCCGACCGGTGCCGGCAAATCGAGCTTGATTGGACTACTGGCACGTTGGTACGACCCGCAACAAGGGCGGATTTTGCTCGACGACATCGACATCCGCCAACTCGACCCGTTGGCGTTGCGGGGACTTATTTCGGTGATTCCCCAAGACCCGGTGACCTTTGAAGGGGATATCGCCTTTAATGTGCGCTTGTACCGCGACAGCGTGCCCTATCAAACCATCCTCGATGCCGCCCAAACCTCGAATGCGGCGGCCTTTATCGAACGGATGCCCGCCCAATACCAATCGTGGGTGACCCCCAACGGCGCCAGTTTGTCGGCAGGCGAGCGCCAATTGCTGGCCTTAGCTCGGGCGATTGCCTTGCAACCCCACGGCATCTTGATCCTCGATGAAGCGACGAGTAGCATCGATACCACCACTGAATCATTGGTACAAGAAGCACTCGAGCGCTTGTTTAAGGGACGCACCAGTATCATCATCGCCCACCGCCTCGCCACCGTGCGGAGTGCTGACCGGATTTTGGTAGTGCAACAAGGGTTAATTGTCGAAGACGGCAGTCATAGCGACCTCATCGCCCGCAACGGTATTTATGCCAAACTCTATGCCCACCAGCTGATTGATTCGGCATAAAAACGGCACCAACAGCTGTGTTTCACACAAAAATACGTGCCAGTCCGGGAGCGCATGCGTTCCCGGGCTGGTCACACGAAAACCGCGCAACCGAACGACCCTATCGCACACTGATTCACGGCTGCGCACTACGTGTTTTTCAAAATAACAAAGATGAAAATAGTAAAAATTAAATCCATTCTATATCAACACATTTATACAAAAAACAGCATAATAATCAACCAAATATATTCATTATCGTCATAAAATCACATAATTTTCAAAATTATTATTTACACGAAAATTTGTGCTACACTATATTGTTAGTTCGTAATCATAAATGGGTGGATGTAATGTTCATTGCGCGCCATGACCTAATCTATCACAACGTCGACCGTTTGAGTTATGGCGTTGCAGTCTGCGATATTGATGGTGACGGTCAATTTGAATTTTTTGTGACGGGCTTTGGCTACCCCAATCTGGCCCTCAAATGGAACGGCCGTGGTCTGCTCGATACCGCCGACGCCATCATCACCGACAGCCAACGCCAAGCCATCGGCGTCGCCGCCGCCGACCTCGACGGCGACGGCATCGAAGAAATCTACGTGCTCAACAGCGATACCTTTGCCGGTCCCAAACAGCACGGCGATCGCTTGTTTGCCTTGCATGGTGGCCAACGGGTCGACTTGTTTGACCAACCCGAAATGCAGTCCATCGTCAATCGTAGTGCGGGGCGTTCAGTGACTACCATCGACCGCACAGGTAGTGGACGCTATGCCTTTTTTGTAGCCAATTATGGCGCCCCAATGCGCTTATACGAACTCAATCAAGCCTGGCAACTCAGCGAAATCGCCCGCACGGTGGGGGTCAACTATGCGACCGGCGGGCGGGCAGTGGTGGCAGCGCCGTTTTTTGGCAATGATGTCGATTTGCTGGCGATCAACGAACGTGGTCCGAATTTGTTTTTCAAAAACAATGGCGATGGTACCTTCAGCGACATCGCGACTGCCCAAGGCATCAGCGATCGCCAACAACATGGGCGGGGCGTGGCAGTATTTGATGCCAACGACGATGGTCAGCTCGACATTGCCTATGGCAACTGGGAAGGGCCGCATCGCTTGTGGGTGCGGGGCAGCGACGGGGCATTTCACGATATTGCCCCACCAGCCCTCGCCGAACCCAGCCGGATTCGCACGGTGATTGCGGCGGATTTCGACAACGACGGCAATCCGGAGCTTTTTTTCAATAATTTGGGGGAACCCAATCGCTTGTTTGGCCGCCGTAACAATGAGTGGGTCGAACTCGACATTGGTGATGCCCGTGAGCCCGAAGGGCTCGGCACTGGCGCTGCTATCGCCGACATCGATGGTGACGGGCGACTCGAGTTATTGATTGCCCACGGCGAATCGGCACCGCAACCACTCAGCTACTACCATGTGCCGGCCAATGGCAATCACTGGCTACGGGTACGGCCATTGACACGGGCAGGGGCACCTGCGCGCGGTACACTGGTTACCATCAATTATGCCGATCGGGTTGTGGCCCAGGTTATCGATGGGGGCAGTGGCTATTTGTGCCAAATGGAGCCGACGGCGCATTTTGGGCTAGGCACGCATACCAGCGTCAATTCGTTGACGATTCAATGGCCTAGTGGCACGACGACAATTATTGCCACACCCCATATTGACCAGCTCCTTATCATCCCCCATCCCGCCGTCGACGACGATCAGATTTTGTAACACCTACAAGGGCACAGGAGGTTGCGATGACCCACACCCATCAGCCAAGCGAATTTAGCGCCAGTGAACAAGCCATTTTGGCACCATTTGTGACTGACCTTGAAGCCCCTATTTTTGGGTTGCGCAACCTGCCCGAAGTCGTCAAAGGGGCCCTTTTTTCGCGTTATAGCCGTAGCGAAAAAAGCATCCGCCGGATTTTGCTCGATGAATTCATCAACCTGCCCGAGTCGGGGTTTAATGAACTGGTCGCTGACTCCAGTGCCGCCAGCCGCAATCAACTCGTAGCAGTTGGCCAAGCCGAAGCGTTTTATGACCGGGTGCTGGTGGGCTATGGCGATGATTCGGTGGCCGAGCTGGGTGGCGCCCATGTGGCCTGCGAAGAAATCAGTAATGTGGCCGCTAAGCTTATCGAAGATGCCCGAATAGGCCTAAGCCCCCTCGAAAAATCCACACGTTATGTCACCTTTACCAACAAAGTCAATGGCCAATACCGCTATGTGCGCGAAGCGACCATCATGCAATCGCGCTGGGCCGAGGCCTACGAAGCAACCCTCGATCATTTGTTTGACACCTATAGCGCGTTGCTCGAGCCCACCATGGCGTGGGTACGGAGCCGTACTCCTCGCGATGCGCAAACCAGTGAGCGGGCCTACAATTCGGCCACCCGTGCCAAAGCCTTTGACATCTTGCGGGGATTGTTGCCGATGGCCACCCGCACCAATGTGGGATTGTTTGGCAATGGTCGAGCCTTTGAATACCTGATTACCCGGCTAGGGTCACACGACATGCCCGAACTGCAACAGATAAGCGATCAGTTGCAACTGGCCCTCGATGGTCTCATCCCCTCGTTTGTCAAACGCGCCAAAACTCCCCGTGGCAGTGCCATGCGCACCTATATGTCGTCGATTCGCAAAAATCTCACCACTATCGCAGGCACTCTCCCTAGTGGCGCAATTACCAGCGCCACCCCGCAGGTCACCTTGGTGCGCTACGACCACGATGCGCTGGTGCGAGTGGCAAGTGCAGCGCTCTACCCGCATACGTCGCTGTCACTCAGCGACGTACAATCCCACGTCGCCGCCTTGCCGCATGCCGAGCAAGTGGCCATCATTGCGGCGGCGGCAGGAGAGCGAGTGGTGCGCTTTCACAAACCAGGGCGGGCCTTCGAAGAAGCGCACTACACCTTTGACATCATTGCCGATATTGGCGCGTATCGTGACTTGCAACGCCACCGGATTTTGACCCAGACCCGCCAACCCTTTGGTGGCGATTTGGGATATATGGTGCCCCCCGAGTTACGCGCCGCCCAGCTCGAAGAGCCCTACTGCGTGGCCATCGAACGAGCCAGCGATTTGGCACGGGCCATCAACGACGAGTTGGGTGAGGTGTCGCAATACGTGGTGCCCATGGCCTGCTTGATGCGCTGGCAGGTGACCCTCAACTTGCGCGAAGCCTACCACTTGTGTGAATTGCGCTCGAGTCCCCAAGGTCACCCCACTTACCGCGCCGTGGCCCAACAAATCTACCACGCCATCACCGCCGTCCACCCCGAATTGACGACTAATATGCACTTTGTCGACCTCAACGACTACGAGCTCGAACGCCTCGAGGCCGAACGGCGCCTCGATAAAAAACTGGCGCAATAAATTTGCGTTGCATGCACCAAATCCCCGCGCACGGATACCACCATCCGTGCGCGGGGATTTGGTTGTCCGCATGCAACGAAGCTTACGACATAACTGATTCGTCGTCTTCGACTTCTTCGTGGCTATCGTCGTTCTCGGTAGCGCTCAATGCCAAGCATTCGGTGGCGCGGACGATGGTGCGATAGCGGCGTTGCCCCGTTTCGCGATCTTCCCACGAGCGAGTCAACAAGCTGCCCAACACCATTACCCGGCTACCGCGATGCAGGTTCTTGATGCAGCGATCTGCCACGCGATCCCAGGCCTCGACGGTCATCCATTCCGACTCGTACTGCATGGCGCCGTTGCTACGACCCGTCATGCGCTTGGTGCTGACGTTAAAGGTGCAGAGCTTGGAGTCTTTGCCGATGTTCTTGACATCGGGGTCAGCACCCACCCAACCAATCAACTCAACCCGGTTCAATGTGCCAAGTACGATACGCATATCAGCCTCCTTCGATACGTTCATTCGCACCGCTTGTACGAATGTTGCACTTATCTACCGTTGACCGTTGGCAAAAAGGTACGCGCTGATTGGGCAATTTTGGACTGAATTTAGGTACGGCGGCGTTTGGGTTGCAAGAGCGCCGTGAGTTTAGTTGCTTCACCAAAGGTGAGTTGCTCGGCGGGCACATCAAGCGCCAAATATTGGCTAACGGCGGCATCAAGCTCGAGACCATAGGCGGAGGCCATGCGTTGCAAGGTTTCGTGCTGGCCTTTGGTGATAGGGCCGTCGTCGCGTTGTTGTTCGTCGAGCAGGCGCCGCAACTGGTCAATCAGGTGCGAGGCTTGGCGACGCGTCAATTGACGCACATCGAGGCGGCGTTCTTGCAAGTAGGTGGCGAGCTGCGTTGCATCCCAGCCGAGGATTTTTTGCAGATCGTCGATGCGTTGCAATTGTGATGGCAATGCGCCGCGCTCACGATCTGCGCCGTACGATTCGCGGGCTTCGAGGATCTGGGCTTCACCGGCGTCGCGCTGTTGGGCATAGATGCGCCACCCCAACGCCACTGCATTGGTAATATCGGCATCGCTGGCATCGAGGGGCAAGGCGATACTTTCTTCGATGGTCACGTAGTCTTCACCGATTTTGACTGCCGCCCGAAAGGTGCGGGTGACGGTCGATTCCGTCGGACGGGTTGGTTTGGTCGCCATGGAATCACCCTTTCACCATAAATCATTTATCGAATCGGCATTTGTTCGAGATCGATGACGGCGCCCGAAAACGCCGCAGCTTCATCGCTGGCAAAAAACGCAATGGCGTTGGCGATTTCGTTGGGGTGCAACAACCGCCCGGTTGGGCGGGTTTTGCCAGCCACTGTAGCCCATTCGGCGCCATTCCCGAGGCGTTGTTGCAATTCGTTTTCGCCTTCGCTATTGGTCCAGCCCACATTCAATACTTGCACGCGGATGCCTTCATGGCGGTGGGCGGCAGCCAAATTGCGCGACATCGTCACCAAGGCACCTTTGCTGGTGGAATACGCCAGCAGGCTACTCGCCCCTACATAGGCGTTGAGCGAGCCGATGTTGAGCACTACCGAGCCATTGGGGTTGGCACGCAGGTAAGGCAAGGCCTGACGCATAATCAACAGCGGCGCCCGCACATTGATGGCCATCATGGCATCAAAAAAATCCGCATCGGTCGATTCGAGGGTACTACGGGCTACCGAAGCGGCGTTGTTGATAATCACATCGATTTTGCCAAAGCGGCGGATACTTGTGTCAACAAACTGCACACCGGCATCAGCATCTGCCAAATCGACATTGATGTAATGTGCCCGGCCAGACCCATAGGCGACTAACTCGGCGGCAGCAGCCTCGCCAAAACCACAAAAGGCTACTTGGGCACCTTCGGACAACAGTCGTTGCGCCGTGGCCAACCCGATGCCACTGGTCGCCCCACTAATCACCACTACTTTATCGTCAAATCGGCGCATAAAATGCCACTTTCATATCATCATTTGGCTGGAGTCTCACGATAATTCGATTATACGGGTATTTTGGCAGCACACACAACACGACGGTGCAATCTACTACAATAAGACTATGCAGTTTTTGCCATCATCATCAAAGGAATCACCATGCAGGCAGTCATGAAAATAGCCCCTGGCGTCGGGAATGTAACACTCGGCACGGTTGATGTGCCAGTCGTTACCCCCGGGCATGTCATCATCGAAGTGGCCTATGCGGGGATTTGTGGGACCGATTTGCATATCTACCACGACGAATTTCGTACCATCCCTCCCGTGGTAATGGGACACGAAATTGCCGGTCGGATTGTCGAGGTGGGTGCAGATGTCTACGACATCAACGTGGGGATGCGGGTCACCAGTGAAACCTACTACCAGACCTGTCAACTCTGTCGGCATTGTCGCAATGGTCGCCCGAATCTCTGCCTGCAGCGCAAATCAATTGGGTCGGCGGTCAACGGCGGATTTACGCGCTATGTACGGGTCCCTGCCGCCAACATCCATCAAATCCCCACCAATGTCAGTGACCAAGCAGCCGCGTTGACCGAGCCACTTGCGTGTGTCGTCAATGCCATCGACCTCAGTCGGATTACTCCTGGGGATATCGCGGTCATCGCTGGCCCAGGGGCGATTGGCATGCTTACCTTACAAGTACTGGTAGCTGCTGGAGCTCATGTGATTATGCTGGGCACTCCGGCAGATGCGGCACGCCTTGCCATTGCCCGCCAACTAGGGGCAGCACAGGTCATCGACGTCAGCACTAGCGATGTGGGAAAGCAAATCGACTTGATTAGTGATGGACTCGGTGCCGACATCGTGCTGGAATGTGCGGGGGCAGGCGCTGCCGCCCAACAGTTACTCCAATTGGTACGCCGGGGCGGACGTTATACCCAAATCGGCTTATTTGGGAAGCCGATTGCCTGGGACATGGATCAGGTCTGCTACAGAGAGCTCATCGTCACCGGCAGTAATGCCAGTGTGCCCCATGCCTGGGACCGCGCATTGCGGCTCATTGCGAGCGGGCAAGTCAATACCCAAGCCATCGTGAGTGCTGTCTATCCTATTAGCGAGTGGCATCAGGCTTTTGCTGAATTTGAAGCCAAACAAGGCCTCAAAATATTACTCACGCCCCTCAGCGATTAATTTTTCAAAAAAATCGGTATACTACTAGGAGTGACAACACGAAAGGATGCCCCGTGGAATTAATCATCAATCAAAAAACATACCCTATCCCGGACAATGGCGATAGTCGCCCATTGTTGCTGGTATTACGTGACGAATTAAACCTGACTGGCACCAAAATCGGCTGTGGCGCCGGCATTTGTGGTGCCTGTACCGTTCATGTCGATGGCGTACCAACGCGTTCGTGTCAAACCCCAGTGAATAGCGTAGTGGGCAAAGAGATTCGCACGATTGAGGGGTTGGCCGATGCCAATGGCACGCTCCACCCAGTCCAACAAGCATTTCTCGACCTGCAAGTACCGCAATGTGGGTGGTGCATGAGCGGCCAAATTATGACGGCGGCAGCCTTCATCGATGGCAATACCGCACCCACTCCCGAACAAATCGTCACCGCAATGGACAAAAACTACTGCCGTTGCGGCACCTACTACCGTATTCGCCAAGCCGTAGCCCATGCCGCCACACTCAAAAAAGAGGCCACATCATGAGCAACACTCCTCCCAAACGCTGGCGAGTAACGCGCCGTGGGTTTTTGATTGGACTCGGTGGCGCTGGTGTACTCACGCTCGGCTGGGCAGTTGGGTTACCCAAACTGCGCATGGCGATTTCGAATTTTGCTGAAGGCACCGAGAAACCAGTCAGTCGGGGGGCGCCCAAGGCGAACCCGACTGTGTGGTTTACTATCAATCCGGACAACCACATCATCCTGAACATCCAAAAAATCGAAATGGGCCAAGGGATTTTGACTGCCCTTGCGCAAATTGCTGCCGATGAACTCGATATCACATGGGAACGCATCCACGTGCGGATGGCCAATACGGGCAGCGGTGTCGATGATGCCAATGGCACCGGCAACAGCGAGAGCGTTGTTTCTCATTACTTGCCGTTACGTCAAGCCGCCGCAACCTTAACGGTCATGCTCAAAGCTGCGGCTGCCAGTCAATTGGGTGTCGCAGTGGGGAGCCTCACCATCAAAGATGCCACCATCACGAGTAATGATGGACGGAGCCTGACATTTGGTGAAATCGTCGCCGCGCACAAAAGTGAATGGGTCGTCCCCAAAGAAGCGCCGGTGCTCAAGCCCAACAGTGCCTTCCGCTATATTGGCCAATCGCAGCCACGGGTTGATTTGCCGGCCAAAGTCACTGGCCAAATCAAATATGGTCACGATATGCGTCTGCCCAACATGTTGTGGGGCGTCGTAGCCCGACCGCTCAAGTTTGGGGCGACCATCGCCAGTGTTGACCCAAAAAATGCAGCCACCATGCCCGGTGTACAGAAAGTAATCGTCGAAAAAGGATTTGTGGCAGTCGCCGCAGAGACCAAATCCCAGGCGCAAACAGCGCTCAATGCCATGGATATTGTGTGGAACGAGCCTAGTACCCCCATCACCCAACAAGCCATTGAAAACGCCGTCACCGTAGACCCCAACCAAGGGGTAATTATTCAACACGACGGTGAACCCGAAACGCTATTACATTACAGTTCACTCGTGATTGGACAGACTTATCGCACTCCCATGGCCGTCCACGCCCACCTCGAACCCCAAGCGGCCATCGTCGATGTCCGCGAAGATGGGATTGACGCCTGGGTATCGACACAAGTACCGGCAGGCATGGCAAGTGGGATTGCTGACGCTATCGGGCGCAAGGCCAGTGAAGTCATCGTACATCCCGTATTCATTGGTGGGGGATTTGGGCGCCGGCTTGACGCCAGCCTTGGCGCCGAAGCAGCCCGCCTCTCAGCCGCCGCCAAACGTCCCGTCATGATCCAATGGAGTCGCGCCGAAGAGTTCCGCAATGGCTATGTACGCCCCCCTACCCATCATGTCATGCAAGGGAGCGTCGACAGCGATGGGTATATCACCGTGATCGCCCATCACCAAGCGAGTGGGGATGTACTCCTGCCTATATTCCCTGCGGTGGTCGGTGATATCTTGGGATGGGACATCGGCGCCGTCCGTGGCGGCAAACTTTACTATTCAGCTAAAGTAGGCAAGCAAACCGTTGCCCAACGTGTCAAACTCCCCATTGCGACGAGTTTCTGGCGGGGGCTGGGGTTACTCGCTGACGGCTTTGCCATCGAGAGTTTCATTGATGAGTTAGCCAAAACCGTCAACATGGATCCGCTCGCATTCCGCCTCAAAAACCTCCCCGATACCCCTTTTGGCAATCGCATGAAAGGCGTATTACAAGCAGTCGCCGATTTGGCCAAGTGGGGCACGCCGTTGCCCGCTGGTCACGCGTACGGAATCGCCTGCTCAGCTGATGCCGGTACCTGTGTCGCCCAAATCGCCGAGGTATCAGTGAGTGACGGTACCATCAACGTGCATCATGTCTATGCCGCAGTCGATGCTGGATTGGTGATTAATCCTGATGGTGTCAAAGCCCAAACCGAAGGGGGCATCATGATGGGTGTGAGTTCTACATTGGTCGAGGAATTTGTGGTGGCTGATGGGGGCGCAGGGGCAGTCAATTTCGACAAATACCCCTTGCTCCGCAATAGCCAAGCACCCGACATCAGCGTCGTGATCGTGGGTGGGGGTGATGAGCCTGGTGGCATGGGTGAGCCACCCATTGGGCCGGTGGCGGGGGCGATTGCCAATGCGGTATTTGCCTTGACCGGGCAACGATTAACCTCTTTGCCATTACGCCTCGCCTAAAAATGATTGGAGAAAGTGGCAGCGAAAAGTCACTGCCACTTTCTCCAATTTCTATTTGCATTGTGTTCTTTTTCACGTTATAATTGTCATCGGTTGGGTCAGTAGCTCAATGGCAGAGCACTCGCCTTTTAAGCGAAGGGTTGTAGGTTCGAATCCCACCTGACCCACCAACCAATTCTTGTGTGTGTATGTTTTCAACGTAGCAACTGCTACCTAGAACGGCCCGTACGACCGTTACTACAACGTCCCCAAGGTGAAGCATATGGAACATTTACTGTTCCGCTTCGAAAATTACATTCTGGAGGCCACACGTTACAGCCGTAGGCTGTTCTCGTTGTGGGTTTTTTATTTTTCTCTCCAGCCCCCTACCTCCCGCAATCGGGAAGTGCTCCTACCCACTCGTGGATTCTTGCCGGTTACGGCATTGGTATATGGTGCATGTGCGTCATTTGCAAGACAAATAGACGGTCACTCACCGCCAACCCACGGCACACAGTGGTGCAAAGGAGACACCCATGGACAAGCAGTCCAATTCCCCAAATCAGGACCAGGACCACGATTCGTTTAACCCGCGCGGCACATTGTTTTTTGTGCTGATGATGGCGCTCGGCTATGCCATCTACTGGGGTTACATCTGGTTTGTTGTCGTGATTCAGCGTGGAGGAGCCTAATTATGATTCACATTCATCGACTCGAACGCTACTGGATGATCGTCATCGGTATTGTCATGGGGGGCTTTATGGCCGCCTTGGTGGCAAGTGTGCTGGTGTATGGCGTGCGCCTACCGACGCCCGTCGGTCGTGTTGACCCTACCCATCTCGAAAAAACTGACGTAGCGACCCCAGGACTCACCCAAGACAGCGAGCATGCCTACACCTTACGGGTGGTTGCCCAAATGTGGCGGTATGATTTTGGCATCAAAGGACAAATGCCCAAAATCACCTTACAACACGGCAGCTCGCTCAAAATCGTCGCCACTAGCAAAGATGTCACCCACGGATTTTATGTTGAACAACACAATGTCAACATGATGTTGGTGCCAGGGCAAATTTCGGAAATGGATGTCGTGTTTAACAAACCGGGTATTTACCACATTATTTGTCACGAATACTGTGGTCCTGGGCATCAAAACATGGTCGCCATTATCGAAGTGCTATAAGGAGGGAACGATATGCAAGCTGCTCGCAAATTACCCGCCCAAAACCAGGCGCTGGTATTCCCCAAAGTAGGGTTACTTTCCAGTGAACAATGGTTGGTTGGGTCACATATCATCACGGCATTAGTGGCGTTGGCGATTGGAATTTTCCTTGGGCCATTCCAATTGTTCCGGCGGGCACCAATGCTCAAACTGCAAATCCCGGTTTTTTCGTATTATTACCAAGCGTTGACGGTTCATGGGGTCATCAATGCCCTCTTCTTCACGACGTTTTTCATTGTCGGCTTTAGTTATTTTGTGGTACAGCGCTCACTCCAACGGCCGATTTGGCGGCCAAATCTCGCCTGGGTAGCCTACGGATTGATGTTGGTGGGGTTATTGATGGTACTCTACACCTTGATTACCAATCAGGCCAACGTGTTGTACACCTTCTACCCATCGATGATCGCCAGTCCGTTCTTTTATCTGGGCTTGGTGTTGTTGGTGATTGGTACCTGGGTTGTCACGGCGATTTTGTTCATGACCTACTATGCCTGGCGCAAAGAGCATGCCGGTGAGCATGTGCCCTTGGCGGTATTTGCCACATTGTCCAATTACACCATGTGGTGTGTGGCGACGATTGGCGTTGCCATCGAAATATTATTCATGTTGTTGCCGATATCACTGGGGTTGATTCATACCACTGACCCACAGACAGCCCGGGCGCTGTTTTGGTTCTTTGGCCATCCCTTGGTCTATTTCTGGTTGATTCCTGCGTATATTTCGTGGTACACCATGTTGCCCAAGCAGACCGACAGCAAGCTGTTTAGCGATCCGTTGGCCCGGGTAGCGTTTATTATCTTGTTGATTTTTTCGATTCCCGTGGGTGTGCACCACATGTATGTCGACCCAGGTGTCAGCATGGTAATGAAAAGTATCCAAGGAATATTCACCTTTGCGGTCGCCATCCCTAGCTTGCTGACGGCATTCAACATCGCCGCCGTACTCGAGCGGGCCGGGCGCAAGCGGGGCGCCACGACGATGATCGACTGGATGTGGAAGCAAGACTGGGGCAACCCGGTGGTGGCAGCCCAACTCGTCGGCATGTTGATGTTTGTGGTCGGTGGTATTACGGGGATTATCAATGCCTCGTTAACGTTGAATGTGGCGCTCCACAACACCTCGTGGATCCCCGCCCACTTCCACATGACGTTGGCCGGTGCAGTCACGATGACCTTCATTGGCATCTTGTACTGGTTGTTGCCAATGATTCGTGGCCGGGCACTCTTTAGCACCAAAGTCGCCTTGTGGCAGATTTACACCTGGTTCATTGGGATGCTCATCTTTGGCTATACCTATGGTGAAGCCGGGATTTTGGGTGTACCACGGCGTACCGACTTGGGCAGTGCCTCGTATGTCAATGCCGAAGCAGTCCCGTATCTCAATGCGGCAGTTATTGGTGGCGTATTGTTGCTCATCAGCGGTATCTTACTGTTCGTCAATGTGATTGGGACACTCTTTTTCTCCAAGGCACCAGTGACTGGTGACGCTCCAATCGATACCCATGTCGTGAGTAATTCACCTATGTTTTTGGAACGCTGGGGATTTTGGTTGATCGTAGTGCTCGTACTCGTAGTGGTGGCCTGGGGTCCAGTCTTCCTCGAAACGGTAAACTTCACCAGCGGATTCAATGTGCACGGCTACAAACCCGATGCACCGATTCCCTTCCCGTAACATCAAACATTATCGCAGTGTCGGGTCTCCCCCCGACACTGCATCGTGAGTGTGTATGGATAACCGTACGTTTGCCATCCAGATCGTTGCAGCGGGTATTATCGGTTTTGGCATCATGTTTTGGATTATTGCCATTGCCTATAGCGGCGATATCGCAAGTATTGCTCAAACTCCACAACAAATTTGGCAATTTGTGTGTGGTATTCCCCCCAAAAACAGTATGACGGTGCCACTCCTCCTCAGTATTGGGACGATTGCTATGCTCAGTGGCAGTGGGGCATTGTGGTGGCAAAGCCGCCACGGGTAACACCTACGCCACGGATTATTTTTTACAAAAAAACGAAAACAAGAATGTGCACAAACATGCCACGCACTTGCAATTTTTAATCTCCAACATTACTTCCTCCTTCCGACTTTATCCTTCCTACTTCCAACGTGTTACACTACACGTAATTATCATTACTAGGAGCAGGTCATGTCTGCACCCGAATTGCGCTCTGCTCGTGTCACCCATGCCATGGAGGATTACCTCAAGGGCATCTACGAACTCGGGCTCGACCATCAACACGTCACGACATCATTAATTGCCGAGCGCATGAGCGTCAAGCCGGCATCGGTGAGTGGCATGTTACGGGTACTTGCCGACATGCATCTCGTCAGCCATATGCCCTATTATGGGGTTACGCTTACCGCGACTGGTCAACAAATCGCCCTCGAAGTATTGCGCCATCACCGTTTGATTGAATTGTATTTGGTCGAAGCGTTAGGCTTTAAATGGGACGAAGTCCACGACGAGGCTGACCGCCTCGAACATGTAATTTCGGAAAAATTCGAAGCGCGGATTGCCGATTTGCTCGGGCATCCTACCACTGACCCTCACGGCGCCCCGATTCCGGCGATTGACGGCACGATTCCCCATCACGCTAGCACCTGTTTGGCAGATACTGTGCCGGGCACCTGTACCCGCATTACCCGTGTACGAGGTGACAAAAATACCGACCGCTTACAGTACCTTGCGTCACTCGGGCTCATCCCAGGCACCGATATTACGGTATGCAGTATTGCTCCGTTTGATGGCCCGATGATGCTCCAAATCGGCACCCAAACCGTCCCGCTTGATCGCCGTCTCGCCCGACTCATTTATGTAACATACCATGATGCAAAATAATGCATTACCTGCATCTTTTGTCAACTTGATGGTAAGTATGCATGGCGCAACAGGGCATGCATGGTGCGCTAATTTGCCACACCATCTCACTACGTTAAGTACGTTATGGCAAGTTGATATCGGTGACGCATTCCCACTGAGCTACAATTATGTTTGTCGGGCAACCCGGCGTGCCGATGGGTTGCCCGTCGTAATCAAAACATGCCCCAAAAGCAATGAATTCCCCGGTGAACTCCAGATGCTCCGCCACTATGCCGGACGCGGCGCCGTGCCGCTCCTAGCAGCCGATGAAGAGCGCTACGCCATGCTCTTGGCGTATGTCGCACCTGGCACCACCTTGCATGCAAGAGTCAGCGACGACGATACCGCCACTACCATTGCGGCCCAGCTGATGCACCAAAGTATCAGTCCTGCACCGCTGGAGCACACCATGCCCCATAGCAACGATTGGGCCAAAGGATTTACCAAACTCCAGACAAAACTCGGCCCTGATTGCGCCCCATTTATGCAATCAGATGTCGCTTGGGCCCAGCAGATTTTTCACGAGCTTGGGAACGGTCACACCAACTACGCCTTGCACGGTGATTTACACCACGACAACATCATTCAACACGGTAGCGAATGGGTCATCATTGATCCACACGGAGTCGTCTGTGCCGATCTGGCCTTTGAGTGTGGGGCGTTTTTGCGTAACCCTCATGATGTATTACACAATCATCACGATGTGGTGACCCTCACCCAACGCCGGATTGCAATTATGAGCGAAATTCTCGCCGTCCCGGCACAACACATCGCCCTGTGGAACTTTGCGCAAATGGTACTTTCGGCATGGTGGTGCTACGAAGACAGCGGTGCTGTCGATGACAACGCCATGGCGCTCATCGCCCCTTTTCGTACGGTGGCGCAAACCTATCATTGAATTCCGCCGGTTATGGTTGACGGATAATCATAGACACAGGTTGTGCTGGCGTATTTAATTTGCCGTAATAACTCAATACATAATTTGCTGACGGTACAAAGCCTACATCATCAACCCAAAAACTACTAACAAGCGAATTATCGTTGGTTGTTTGAATGGTAATAGCGACTGTTTGGTCTTTGTAGGCCGTCAAATTAAACGTCAACGGTGTCCATTTACTGACGGTTTTTTTGGCGCATAGCTCAATCGTCGTAAGCACAACCTGATTCACCATGACTTGGGCATAATCATAATAATTTGTCCCGCTTTTGACGCATATGTCCTCTGATTTTGCCAAATAATAGACCCGCAAATACGGTGCACTTGCCGGTACCAACACAGTTTGTGACAGTTGCGAAGTTGCAGTTATCACCGAACTTATCGAATCAGCCCCACCAAACCAGGCATAATACGTCCCTGAACGCGATTTGATGCTTGTATCATTGGTAACGAGACCGTCATATTGTTGGTTATAGTTTTGTAGTAATTCCCCCCAGTGCTGATGCCCTATTTCGAAGTCGCCGTTGCCCACATGGAACATCCATTCAGGGAGAGGCGTACTGGTAGGTGATAGCGTCATAGTGCGTGTGTTGGTACGAGTTTTGGTACTCGTACGCGTCAACGATGGCGTGCGTGTATTCGTTGGCGTCCGTGAAATAGTGGCACTCGGAGTGGTCGACGGCGTCAGTGTAATCGTCGGAGTAATTGTCAGTGATGGAGTGAAGGTAATCGTGGGGGTACGCGATACGGTGAGCGTCCGTGATATGGTGAGGGTGCGGGTGTATGTCGTTGTGCGGGTATTGGTAGCAGTGCGCGTCGCAGTACGGGTCAAGGTTTGCGAGGGGGTCAGGGTCTGCGAGGGGGTCAGGGTCTGCGAGGGGGTCAGTGTGGGCAATATCAACTGCGTCATGTATGAATCAATCCAACCACGCATACTTGCGACATTGGCATAGACACCTGGGTAATTTTCCCTAGCGCATTCTTCACCCCAACTGACGGTACCAAGTAATTTGGGCATCCCGGCATCATTGATGAAAATCGGTCCGCCACTATCACCTTGGCACGAATCAATCCCCCCTTGAGGACGACCCGCACACATCATCCGGTCTGTCACTGAACCAGTACCATAATTGCTATTACACGTATCATTCGACACAATCGGCACTGCCACTTTGCGCAAATAATTTGAGGTAGAGCCTTGCCATCTAGTAGTACCCCAGCCACTCACAATCGGCCACGGACATGTATCAGAAAGAGACGTTATCGGGCAACGCGTATCACTGGTATTATTTGGCGCATATAACCCACTATCACTCACCCCAGCTAAACGGATGGGAGCAATCGGACAATTGGCCGCATGCAAATCAGCAAGTGGCAAATAATTGCCACAATTGCCCACAAACGTCACAGGGGTATTTAACTCGAGCAACGCTAGGTCGTAGTCTTCGGTATATGAATCATAATTTGGATGCACAAGTACCCGTTTGAGGGTAAATGATTGCCGGTCCGGATTATTGCCAGAAATCAAATGCATACCTAGATCTACTTTGAGTCCAGCAGCATTAAACCGAAAATCATACGCACAATGCGCTGCCGTTAAGACCCACGTTGCACTAATTAATGAAGCACCGCAATAGACACTCGGATCCGAATTTGCGCGATAAAGCAAAGCCTGCCATGGGTATTCGTGCTCAGCAGTTTCAGAGCCACCGACAATCTGAGGAACACTGACTTGACCAGTAGCTACCGTGCTACTCGTCACCATCACAATGCTTATACAGATGATACTTACCCAACGGAACCAGCGCATAATACCTAAATCTACCCCAAAAATATTCTCCCATAACTATACACTACTCAGCATTATCCGTATAGCGTCGCAAGCATAATGCGCATCACACCTCAGCAAAAACACCACCACGCACCGCAATTCATTCCGGTGGCATACATTACTGTTTTATTTTAAAAAATTAACAACTACAAGTGCTTAACGACGAAATTTTCATTACACTTGTAAATATCGTCGCACATAATTTTTCCTATTTCAATGACGTATATAAAATTTTTGTCCTGCATAAAATATTATATTGCAAATATATTTGATACTTTATGAAAAAATTACTGTAAATAGAATTAATTTTATTACGTATTGTAGTATTTGTATATTTTACAGGTATAATATAAATAATCTTAACATTTATATGTGATTTGTTTGGAAATTAATGGTATAATCAATTTAATTATTTTTAATAGTTCGGAGTGAACAATGAAGCAGCGTAGCGGATTTTTGGCACTGATAGTATGTTGTGTGCTGATATTGACATGCATCACAACATTACTTCCTAGTGGAACATCGCCTATTGTCTATGCAAACCCAAAACTGAACGCACCCAACGGCACACAGCATGTACCACGTATGTTCAGAGCGCCCAAAAGCTCGACGGTACGCTATGCCGATGTCCAAGTTGATACCAATTGTGCCGGTGAAGCTTGTGCCAACAGTTCACTTGCAGAAGCAAACACCACGCGTAAAATAGCTGTTGGTGCCGACGGAAGTATATATGCAACGTATTGGAACGAATCGGGTATTTATGTTGCCAAAAGCACGAATCGTGGGCAAACCTTTAGTAGTCCCGTACGTGTTACATTGGTTCCAACACAAGCTGAAATCGCAGTATCGGGCGATGGGACGCTATATGTCATTTATGGGAATGCCGGGTATTTTTATATCACCGAAAGTAGCAATGGGGGTACTACTTGGTCAGACCCAGTCACTGTAGGAACTGGATCTGGGAGTATTCACATGGCCGTTGATGGTGACTATGTTTATGCGGTCAACCAAAGCGGAACCACGTTGTACCATAGTAGCGATGGCGCGAGCACTTGGAGCACCACGACTGTTGGTACGGTGCAAGCATTTTCTGATATACGTGTCGACCCACTCACGCACAACGTCTATGTATTTACCGATAATCCTAGTGTGTATTGGTATGTAAGTACCGACCATGGCGCCACGCTCGGAAGTAAAAATGACACAGGAACATCTGTATTTTTTTCAACAGGGGCACTCAGTAGTGATGGTACCAATACCTATTTTTATATGGCTGGTGCAAATTTAATGGATGGTGGTAGCACCACCAACCTCGAGCGAATTAATCTCACATCAAAAGCCGTAGACACCAAAACCATCGACAATACCGTCGTAGGTATGACCCGTGCACTTGCTGCAGACGGCTGTGGCAATATCGTCAGTGGTAGTAAGCAAAGCTCAACAAATAACTTACTATTCCAATATAGTACTGATGCGGGCACGACATTTAGCGCGTCAGAACAAGTTGTTGCCGCTGGTAGTCGTGAAAGTGTGGCCATCAATATCACGAATGGTGACCTATTGTATTTATACGAAAAGGCTGGCCATATCTATTTGACCACCTACAAAGACGTGTTTACTGCCGGTTCATCCTGTTATGC
Source organism: Roseiflexaceae bacterium (assembly GCA_947450095.1). Classification (GTDB taxonomy): domain Bacteria; phylum Chloroflexota; class Chloroflexia; order Chloroflexales; family Roseiflexaceae; genus UBA965. The sequence goes on along the minus strand of CANFUF010000039.1, from coordinate 4,011 downwards.
GCTCAACTTATCACTCACGGCAGTTGAATTTACCCGCCCCGGTGAACAACCACAGATTTTGTTGACGAACACCTCAAGTACCTCAATGTCAATTTCGTCGATTGTCATTTCGGGCACGGCATTTACGCTGAGCACTACATGTGGTAGATCATTGGCCGCCGGTGCTTCTTGTATCGTGACCGTGTCAGGAACGACCGTCGCGAGTGAAATTTTGACGATTACGGTTTCGGTAGGAACCAGCATCGTCAAAAAAATCCCAATCAACCTTGGCGAATCTGCTGCATTACGCCCTACCGCAACACCGGTGCCTGCGACAGCGGTACCTGGTACCGCCACCAAAACAGCTACCAGCACCCAAACGGCTACTGGTACTGCAACGAATACCAAAACAGCCACCATAACAAACACCATAACAAACACCAAGACGGCCACCGCCACCATGACCAGCAGCAAGACGGTCACCGTGACCAACACTGCCACCAATACGAGAACGAGCACTGCCACCAATACCGCCACCAGTACCAGAACGAGCACGGCCACCAAGACCGCCACAGCTACCAATACAGCTACCAATACAGCTACCGCAACCAAGACACCGACCAGTACAAAAACCGCTACTGATACGGCAACCCCGTCAAATACGCGTACAAGCACCCCAACACCACAGTCATTCAATCTGCGCAAAGCCGCAGTTGGAAATCTCTTTGTCATCGGTATCTTACAAAACGGAGCACTCGTCTCGTGGGGAATTAGTCAACCAGGTATGACGCAATCAGTGATTCCTGCGACCTACAGAGGTATGCAATTCATCGATGTCGCAGCCTCGATTGCCACCGTCTATGTGCTCCGTGCAGACGGTAATTTGTATGCGTGGGGACAAAATAACTGGGGACAAACCAATATTCCCGTCAGTGCCCAAACGGGGGTCAAAGCAATCGGCGCAGGTTCACTCACCGGATATGCTATCAAAACCGATGGCTCCGTGGTGGCATGGGGTGCCAACGACAAAGGCCAAACGATATTACCCGCGGAGCTAACCAATGTCGTCGCAATCGATGGCGGTGATGGTCATGCGTTGGCCGTCAAAGCCGATGGCACCGTCATCGGGTGGGGTGACTTTTCGAGTGGTCAATCCACCGTACCCCCAGGACTCAGCGGCGTCATTGCCGTCAGTGCCGGCAAACGCCACAGCTTGGCACTCCTCAGCACCGGGCAGGTCGTCGGGTGGGGAGATAATAGCAAGGGTGAAATCACTATTCCACCCACTGCCGTCGACATCGTCAGCATTTCAGCTGGGCGCGATTGCTCGCTCGCCGTCAAAGCTGATGGCACGTTGCTGGCATGGGGAGATTCAGCCTACATTACCTTTAACCCGGTAGTCACCAATGCCGTCGCCGTCGCATCAGACAATCAAAACAGCATTGCCGGCTTGCGCAATGGTGGCGTTGCCGTAGCCGGCAATTTCTACTTTGGCGTAAACGTTTCCCGTACCCCCACACTCACCCCTACGCCGTAGCACTTTCGCATCGTATACTAATAGCCATAGATTTTCGTGCGCCCATGGGAACAATTCCCCATGGGCGCTACGTCTATACCCTAGTTATTTACATCCAAAGGCATTCTGATGCCCCAGCGCACGCTCATCCTGATATTGATGTGCATCACCTTTGCGACCACTACCCACACCCACGCCGCCGGCATCGACTGCACGGTGCGCGGGATGCAGGTCGATTTGCATGGATGCAACCTGAGTGGCGCTGATTTGTATGGGCTCAACCTCAGCGGTGCCAACCTCAGCGATGCCATTTTGACCGGTGCCAATCTGGCGGGGACCGATCTGCAAAACGCTAATTTGACCGGCGTAATGTCGGGGGGAATTACCGGTGTGCCCCAAGCGTTGTCAATACTACCAGCCAATATTAAACGGGTATTGTTTATCGGTAACAGTTATACCGCTGTCAATAATTTACCGGCCATTTTTGGCTCAATTGTCAAAAATATTGGCAATCCCGTGCCCGTTATAGCAGCCGTCACCCCCGGTGGCCAAACATTCAAAGGGCATTTGGGCTATGCCGCCACCCAAGCCACCATCAATGCCGGCAACTGGGATGTGGTAGTACTTCAAGACCAGAGCCAAGAGCCAGCCTTTGCCGAAATCGATGCCCAAAACCGGGCTGATATGGTCCAAAGTGCCGCCGAGCTGTGCCGGCGCATCCGCCTCAAAAGCCCCAATGCCCGCATTTTCTTTTATGAAACCTGGGCGCGCCATGCCAACTACTGGGCCAGCAACCAACATCGTGACGAAGGCGCCAATCCCCGCGACATGCAGGCCCGTCTGCGCAAATGGTACGGCGTGGTCGCCCACGCCAATCACGCCACCGTTGTGCCCGTGGGCGATGCCTGGGAATACTACGCCACCACGCCAAATCCCACTCGCCTGCACGCCAGCGATAATTCGCACCCGGCATTTGCGGGGAGTTATCTGGCGGGGCTGGTTTTTTATGGCAAAATCTACGGCGTAACCTTACCAACCATCACCTGGAACGGCTCGCTGAGTGCCAGTGTGGCCCAACAAATGCAAACCGCTGCCGCCCACACCCTGGCCGCCACCGCATCAAACGGGCTTCCGCCGGGGTGGTACCTGCGCAACGGCTATTTGCTTGGGCCGGGTGCCAACCTGACCAATGCCGATCTAAGTAATATGGATCTAGCGGGCATCGATCTCAGCGGTGCGACCCTCAGTAACGTCACATGGTCCAACACGATTTGCCCAGATGGCAGCAATAGCGATAGTCATGCCGGCAGTTGTCAGCTGGCCTTTGCCACCCAAACCCCGACAGCCACGGCGACGGCCACGACGACAGCGACCCGGACGAGCACCGCCACAGCCACAGCCAGCCGCACCCGTACCACCACGCCGACACGCACGAGTACACCCACCCCGACCAATACGCGCACGCAGACAAATACCCCCACCGCATCACGGACGCGCACGCAGACCAATACCCGCACGCAGACGGCGACAGCGACGGCAAGTCGTACCCGCACGGCGACACGGACGGCGACGGCATATCCATATCCGTAAATGACATCGGAAGCGTGAAGTTTGAAGGCTGAAGGAACGCGGGGATACGACACCGCCACGCCCACCCGGCGACCGTAGGATGTAGTGATTAAAAAAATACCTGGATGCGACGTGAAGTAGCGTGGTGGTGGGATCGTTCAGCGCACGAGATTGGAGCCTCCGCGGCTCCGTGCCTCCGCGTGAAACGAAGCGCATCTCATGGCCGGCGCCGCGGATTAATCGCCCCTACTTGCCACACGGGCGATTTTCCACGGCGCCATGACCACTACGTATTACCACGATTCATGGCAGGCGCCATGGATTAATCGCCCCTACTTACCATTTCCAACGTCACTTCATACTTTCGACTTCATGCTTCCTACTTCGTATACCGTCATTCCATGACGGTTACTCATACCTTCCAGCACACCAAGTCCATCCCCAAAACAGTCGTTTTTGGGGATGGGTCTGTATTTATTTTGTAATAATTTATTATTTATAGAAAATGTAAATTACAGTATACTACATTGCATAGTTACACGTTATTTTGACCAAGTAAATCCCTATACCATAATTTACTTTTATCTAAGAAAGTACTGTAATGCAAAAAGTAATGATAATTATCACTATGGTAGGAATGCTGATATTTGGTACATTCCTCACCCCCATGCCACGGGCATTGGCCGTAAGTAGTGATTGTAGTGCTCGTGGAAGTATTGGCAATTTACAAGCTTTAGATTTAAGCGGCTGCGATTTCTCCGGTACTAATCTTTCAGGTGCCATTCTCATCAATGGAAATCTCGCCGGTGCCAATCTCTCCGGTACCAATCTCGCCGGTGCCATTCTCTCCGGTGTATCTTCTGGCGGGATTATAGGTACGCCGAGCGCACTGCCGATTAACTGGCAATTAGTGGGGGGGTATCTTGTGGGACCAGAGGCCGATCTCT
>CANFUF010000038.1 GCA_947450095.1 Roseiflexaceae bacterium | reverse complement strand
TCATTCGCGTGGGTGTCGTCGGTGCCGGCAGTGTCGCCCAACGAGGAATTTTGCCCCACCTCAGTCAACCTGACCTCGCTGATCGTCTCACCCTCACCGCCATTTGTGACCCCGCCCCAGGCCGAGCCCATGCCGCCGCCGAAAAATTCAGCATCCCCCAACAATTCACCGACTACACCGATTTTTTGGCCCATGCGGACGTCGACCTTATTTCCCTCGCTACCCCTATCGGCATGCACTACACCCAAGGCAAGGCGGCAATTTTGGCCGGCAAACATGTTCATTTCAACAAAACCATGACCACTACCAGTGCCCAAGCAACCGAATTAATTGATTTGGCCATCGCACGTGGTGTCAAAATCGTCGCTTCACCCGGTGAAATGAATCGCCCACACAACCAAGCCATCAAACAACTCATCACCAATGGCGCCATCGGCGAATTGTGTTGGGCTGTCTGCGGGGCGTCGTTTGGGCGCTACCACGAAACCGAAATTTATCGCCAAGGCAACGACCCACTCTCGAACGTCGACCCCTCATGGTATTACCGCAAACCAGGCGGTGGTCCCATGTACGACATGACGGTCTATGCCTTGCACGGGCTCACCGGCATCCTAGGGCCCGCCAAACGGGTCACCGCCATGTCTGGCGTGCGCATCCCCATGCGTGAATTCCGGGGTCAAATGGTGCCCTGCGATGCCGACGACAATACCCTCGTGCTGATCGACTTTGGCAATAACGTCTTTGCCATGGCCTATGGTACCCCTGCCGGAGCCGTCAGCGAAGACGACAGCGGCAGTTTTTTTGGCACCAAAGGTCAAATCGTCGGACTCAATCTCAATGGCACACCCATCGATTATGCGGGGAGCAGCATTGCCGACAGCCACCCCGAAGGACGCTGGTCGGGCAACCAATGGATTTTGCCGTATGTGACGGGAACCCACCGCGATATCGCCGAACAACACGTCTTTGTCGATATTATGCAGCTCATCGATTGGGTCAACGGTGGGACACCGCCCATCGCAAGCGCCCAGCATGCCCGCCATGTCATCGAAATCATCGAAGCGGGGTTTGCCGCAGCCACGACGGGCCAAACCCAAACCCTTACCACCTCTTTTTAAGTAGCAACGAAAGTAGGTTTTTATGTCAATTGTACGAATTGGTGTCGTGGGCGCCGGTAGTGTGGCCCAACGGGGAATTTTGCCCCACCTCAGTCAATCAGATCTCAGCGACCGTCTGGCCCTCACCGCCATTTGTGACCCGGCACCAGGGCGGGCCGATGCCGCCGCCGAAAAATTCGGCATCCCCCAACAATTCACCGACTACGACGATTTTTTGGCCAACGCCAATGTCGACCTCGTGATTTTGGCCACTCCCATCGGCATGCACTATGCCCAAGGACGGGCAGCGATTTTGGCGGGTAAGCATGTCCATTTCAACAAAACGATGACCACCACCAGTGCCGAAGCAACCGATTTGATTAATTTGGCCGCTGAACGTGGTGTCAAAATTGTCGCCTCACCGGGTGAAATGAACCGCCCCCATAACCAAGCCATCCGCAAAATGATTCAATCCGGTGCCATCGGGGATTTGTGTTGGGCAGTGTGTGGGGCGTCGTTTGGGCGCTACCACGAAAACGAAGAGTTTCGCCAAGGCAACGACCCGCTCTCGAACATCGACCCGTCGTGGTACTACCGCAAACCAGGGGGTGGACCACTCTACGACATGACCGTCTACGCCTTACACGGCCTCACGGGCATCCTCGGCTCGGCCAAACGCGTCACCGCCATGTCGGGGGTACGTATGCCAATGCGCGAATTCCGCGGGCAGATGGTACCTTGTGATGCCGACGACAATACACTTATCTTGATTGACTTTGGCAATAATGTCTTTGCGATGGCTTACGGTACACCGGCAGGAAGTATCAGCGAAGGTTTTAGCGGTAGTTATTTTGGTACCAAAGGCCAAATCGTCGGGCTCAAGCTCAACGGTGAATTATTTGATTACCCCGGCAGTGACCAAGCCGACAGCCACCCTCATGGCCGGTGGGCGGGCAATCAGTGGATTTTGCCCCATGTCACGACAGCCCACCAACAGATTGATGAGCACCACGTTTATGAAGACATCATGCAGCTCGTAGATTGGGTCCGGACCGGGACACCAGCGGTGGCTAGTGCCGAACATGCCCGGCATGTGATTGAAATAATCGAAGCAGGCTTGCGGGCTGCCGAAACAGGTCAGACCCAGATCCTTACCACGTCGTTTTCGTAACATGCAGTGTATGATTCCAGTATACTTGCACACACGGCGGGCGTTCTTTGTGATAAAATAAACGAAGACGTATTGCGATGAAGTTGTATCACGGTGTGCGGTGGCATATTTGGCACAAATGTGGACTTTACTCCGTGATACATCTGATTCATACGCCGGATGCGTATGAGAGTCACAGGGACATGAGAGACGTAGCACACGGCTTGCGAGGCAACTTGCGAGTGGTGGGTGCGGACGCATGTCAATTCAGAGTGTAGAAAGGTACCAGATGGCTCAGGTATTTAATCGACGGACGAATAAGATCGTTCGGTTGAGTATCTTTGTTGGTATCCCGTTAGTACTGGCCTTGCTGTCAACAGCATGGTGGTATTACACGCGATCCGACTGGATACGCGACGTGGGGCCTGCGAACGCCAAAGTACAACCCGGTGGTGGCTATAGTCACCAGCTCCATGTAGGTGGTCTCAAGTTGGATTGTCGCTACTGCCACACCGGCGTAGAGATATCGAATTCAGCCAACATCCCGCCTATCGAGACTTGTATGGGTTGTCACTCGCAAGTATTGACCAAGAGTACTAAGCTCGAATTCATCCGCAACAGTTATGCCAAGGATGTGGCCGTGCAATGGAACAAGGTTCACGACTTGCCCAAGTTTGTCTACTTCAATCACAGCATCCACGTAGCCAAGGGTGTAGGTTGCTCGACGTGCCACGGCAATCTCGCCACCATGCCTGTTGTCTACAAGACGCAAGCGTTGTTCATGAGCTGGTGTCTGAATTGTCACCGCAACCCAGAGCAATTTTTGCGCCCCAAGTCCGAAATATTTAATCCGGCGTGGCAACCACCGGCGGATCAGATCGCCCAGGGGCTCATTTTGAAGCAACAGTACAACATTCGTAGCAAGCTTCAACTGACCAACTGTTCGATTTGCCACCGATAGAGCGAGACGAAGCACAAATGAGCAAAGAATCACTCGATACACAAGGCACCAGCGGGCGTAGCTACTGGCGGAGCCTCGAGGAATTGTCCCAGACAGCAGAATTCCAGGCCCGACTCGATCGTGAGTTCCCCCGTGAAGCTGCCGAAATGCGCGACCCCGTAAGTCGCCGTTCGTTCCTCAAATTGATGGGTGCATCGATGGCGCTGTCGAGCCTCGTAGGCTGTCAGTTTGCCCTCAAGCAACCCCAAGAAAAAATCGTCCCCTACGTACGGCAGCCCGAGCAAGTCATCCCCGGGCGACCACTCTACTTTGCCACCAGCATGGCCGTCCAAGGCTATGGTATCGGTTTGTTGGCCGAAAGCCACGAAGGCCGCCCAACCAAAGTCGATGGTAACCCAGACCACCCTGCCAGTCTCGGTTCGAGCGACGCCTGGATTCAAGCATCGGTATTGACCATGTACGATCCCGACCGTTCGCAGCAAATCCTCAACGCCGGTAAGCCTGCCACCTGGGCTGATGCCAGTGCCGCTATCGCCAGCGCTGCCAAAGCAGCTGCTGACGGGTTGCGCATCATCAGCGAGCCGACCAGCTCACCCAGCGTCGTAGCCGCCATTGCCGGATTGAGTGGCGCCAAATGGTACCAGTATGATGCCTTGAGCAACGACAATGTTGCCAATGGTGCCACGCTGGCCTTTGACCGTGTCGTCAACACCATCTATGCCTTTGACAAGGCCAGTGTCGTGGTTGCCCTCGATAGCGATTTCACCCACGGCTCACCCACGTCAATCCGCTATAGCCGTGATTTTGCTAGCACGCGTCGCCTCGAAAGCGACACGCCCAGCATGAGTCGCTTGTATGTGGCCGAGCCAACCCCCAGCAATACCGGCACCATGGCCGATCACCGACTACCTGTCAAGGCTGGCGATATCGCCCCCATGGTCCAGGCCATTGCCGCCGCCCTCGGCGTGGCTGGCGTCACCGCCCCCACCTTGAGCGAAGCAGTCAGCAAATGGGTCACGGTAGCAGTAGCTGACCTCAAAGCAGCCGCTGGCAAGTCGATTGTGATTGCTGGTGAATCACAACCGGCTGCAGTCCATGCACTCGTCCATGCCATCAACGCCAGCTTGACCAATGTCGGCAAGACCGTCAATTACACCGAAGCAGTGATTAATGCGCCTACCGGTGCCGCTTCACTGAAAGCCTTGGTTGACGAAATCAACGCCGGTGCTGTCAAAATGCTGGTAATTGCCGACGCCAACATCGCCTACAACGCTCCCGCAGATATCAACGTCGCCGAAGCACTCAAAAAAGTCCCCACCGTGGTACATTTGGGGCTCTACAACGACGAAACTGCGGCCTTGGCTAATTGGCATGTCAATGGCGCTCACTACCTCGAAAGCTGGGGCGATGTGCGGGCCTTTGATGGCACCGTGTCGCTACAACAACCTTTGATTGCGCCCCTCTACGACGGCAAAACCTTCCTCGAAGTGATTGCAGTGCTGGCAGGTAATGCCACGGCAACAGCCCACGAGTTGTTGACGACGTATTGGAAGTCCGTTCAAGGCACCAAGGACTATGCCTTTGACAAACAATGGCAGATTTCCTTGCACGATGGTACCGTTGCCCAAACCACTGCAGCCACCATCAATCTCACCGCCAAGGTGGGAGGCGAGATTCCTGCAAGTGGCACGGGCCTCGAGCTCATCTTCCGCCCTGATCCTTCGCTCCGTGACGGTTCAGCCGCCAACAACGGTTGGCTCCAAGAAGTCCCCAAGCCAATTACCAAGTTGGTGTGGGACAACACGGCGCAAATCAGCCCTGCCACCGCCAAAAAACTGGGCGTCAAAAACGAAGATGTCTTGGATTTGACCTATCAAGGGCGGAGCGTCAAAGCCCCAGCCTATATCGTCACTGGTCAAGTCGATGACACCATCGTGGTACACCTTGGCTTTGGGCGGACACAAGCAGGCAAGGTTGGCACCAAGGTAGGCTTCAACGCCTATGCATTGCGTGGCACCGAGACGATGTGGTTTGGCAATGGTGTAGAAGTCAAAAACACCGGCGTCAACTATACCCTCGCCAGCACCCAAGAGCACTTCACACTCGAAGGGCGCGACGAAGATATTTATCACATCACCACTTTGGCGAAGCTCATCGAAGAAAAAGCTGCCGGCAAAAAAGAGCCCAAACGCGAAATCTTCTCACTCTTCCCGGCACATGACTATTCCAAGGGCTACCAATGGGGTATGTCAATCGACCTAAACGCCTGTAACGGCTGTAATGCCTGTGTCGTGGCGTGTCAAGCCGAAAACAACATCCCGGTGGTTGGCAAAGATCAGATTTGGCGTGGGCGCGAAATGCAGTGGATTCGCATCGATACCTACTTCGCTGGCGACCCTTCAAATCCATCGATCTACCAAGAGCCCGTTGCCTGTATGCAATGTGAAAATGCCCCGTGCGAAATCGTCTGCCCAGTGGCTGCCACTGTGCACGACGAAGAAGGTATCAACAACATGGTGTACAACCGTTGTGTCGGTACCAAGTACTGCTCAAATAACTGCCCATACAAAGTACGCCGGTTCAACTTCTTCCAATATGCCGACGAAGAAACACCCTCACTCAAGCTGCAACGCAACCCAGACGTTACCGTTCGGGTGCGTGGTGTGATGGAAAAGTGTAACTACTGCTTGCAACGCATCAACGAAGCCCGCATCGACGCCGACCGCGAAGATCGCACAATCAAAGATGGCGAAGTCATCACCGCTTGTCAACAGGCCTGTCCTTCACAGGCAATTGTCTTCGGCAACATCAACGACAAGTCGTCACGGGTTGCCAAACTCAAAGAGCTCGATACCAAGTTCAGCATGCTTGATTCACTCAATACCAAGCCACGCACCAGCTACATGACGAAGCTGACGAACCCAAATACTGAGCTCAGCGGAAAAATGGAGTAGCAGATGCAAACATCGCAACCGCTTAAACCACCCGTCGTTGAAACGTACGACGAATTATTGGGACCAGGCGAGACCTATTCGTCCGTAACGGCACGAATCGGTGACATCGTCCTCTACCCACTGCTCAAAACGCCATGGGGCTGGATTGGTGGCTTTGTGGCCGCTGGTCTATTGCTCATGTTGTATCTCTACTCATTAGCCACGCTGTTTACCGTCGGTATCGGTATTTGGGGTATCAATATCCCGATTGCTTGGGGTTTTGACATCATCAACTTTGTGTGGTGGATTGGTATCGGTCACGCCGGCACGTTGATTTCGGCCGTATTGTTGTTGTTCCGGCAAGACTGGCGTACCTCTATCAATCGCGCTGCCGAAGCGATGACGATTTTTGCCGTGGCGTGTGCTGGTATTTACCCACTGATTCACACCGGTCGTCCGTGGTTGGACTACTGGTTCTTGCCCTACCCCAGCACGATGGGCATGTGGCCACAATTCCGTAGCCCACTCGAATGGGACGTATTCGCCATTTCAACCTATGCCACGGTATCGGTGTTGTTTTGGTTCATCGGTCTCATTCCTGACTTGGCCACCTTGCGTGACCGCGCCCAACACCCCATCGCCAAATTCTTCTATGGGTTGTTGTCGTTAGGGTGGCGGGGAGCCGCCAAGCACTGGCAGCGCTACGAAAAGGCCTCGCTGATTTTGGCAGGGCTTTCGACGCCGTTGGTATTGTCGGTCCACTCGATCATTTCGTTCGACTTTGCCGTGGCACAGCTTCCCGGCTGGCACGTCACCGTCTTCCCACCATACTTCGTGGCCGGCGCCGTGTATTGTGGTTTCGCCATGGTAATTGTGTTGATGATCCCCATCCGTCACTGGTTTGGGCTGCACAGCTTGATTACAATGCGACACTTCGATGTCATGAGCAAAGTCATGTTGGCATCGGGATTGATTGTGACTTACGGTTACTTCGGCGAAATCTTTTACTCATGGTATTCGGGCAGCATTTATGAGTACTTCTTGATTGTCAACCGTACGACGGGGCCTTGGGCTTGGTCATATTGGGCACTGATTATTTTCAACGTACTCATTCCACAGGTGTTATGGTTCAAGCGCTTCCGTACGAATCTACCGGTGCTCTTCTTTGTGTCGATGTGTATCAACGTCGGTATGTGGTTTGAGCGTTGGGTCATCATCGTATTGAGTTTGACCCGTGACTTCTTGCCCACATCATGGGGTGTATATACACCGACATTCTACGACTGGGCCACGTATATTGGTTCATTCGGGTTGTTCTTCATTCTCTTCTTCTTGTTCATTCGCTTGTTGCCAATGGTTGCAATTTTCGAAGTCCGCGACTTGGTACACAAGACCGCCCACAAGGCACACGACAAAGAAGACCATGGACACGCTGGTGCGTAACGGTGCAGTGATGTTTCCATCACTCAACGGTCAATGAGAGGTTTGCATGTTCAAACGCAAGTCAAACGCAGCAGAAGCCGCATCCACCGCACCAGCCACATATGGCATTATGGCGGAGTTTAGCGGCACCGATGAAATCATCGCTGCAGCAGAATCAGTACGCGCCGCGGGTTATACCCTCGTCGAAGCGTACACCCACATCCCCGTCCATGGGCTCGACGACGCCCTTGGGCACAAGCCAACCCGCTTACCTTGGCTGGTACTCGCCGGTGGTATCACCGGAGCCACCGGGTTGTTTGGGTTCATGTGCTGGGTCAATCTCGTCGATTACCCTTTGAATATCGGCGGGCGCCCTTTGTTCAGTTGGCCGGCATTTGTGCCAATCACATTTGAAGGTATGGTGCTTTTTTCGGCATTTGCTGCCGTCTTTGGGCTGATCTTGATTTGTGGTTTCCCATTGCCCTACCACCCCGTTTTCAATGCTCCAGGCTTTGAGCGGGCATCAGTAAGTGGCTTCTTTTTGTGTATCGAAGCCAAAGATCCGCAATACGATGCGGCCAAAGCCTCCAGCTTCCTCAAGACGCTGGGCGCCACGGCAGTGCACGAGTTCAGTGAGTGAGAAGCATATGCAACTATCAATGACTTCACTCCGACGCATCGTGGCGCGCGTCATCATGTTGGGATTGTTCGGCTTGGCGATTTCGGCATGTCACCTCGACATGTACGACCAACCCAAATACACACCGCTCGCAGCGAGTGACTTCTTCAAAGATGGCGCGTCAGCACGGCGTTTGGTCGACGGCACGGTGTCACGCACTGGCCTCAAAATCGACGAGCGCACCACTGGGCATGTCGGCGGTGATCCTGCAGGCGAATATGTCACGACCAGCCCCATTACCATCAACGAAGGGGTGTTGGCTCGTGGCCAAGAACGCTACAAGATTTACTGCTCGATGTGTCATGGCATCAATGGTGACGGCAAAGGTATCGTGGCAGGCCCATATTCACAAGGCCCATTGAAGCTCAAGCCACCAGCGTTGTTTTATGTAAAACAACTCACGGAAGAGCTCCAAAAAGCCCCCGATGGGTACTACTTCAATATCATCTCCCACGGCAAACAAAATGCCCAGGGTGATTACACCATGTTCCAATACGCATCACGTATCCAAAACGTCGACGATCGCTGGGCTATCATTGCATACATCCGCGAGATGCAAAAGAACCCACCTGCGCAAAAGTAAGTGTGAGTGCACGGCGTAGCGCGCCTACGCCGTGCCTTCGGTAAGGACATAACCGTGGCAGAACAGACTGACAACATGCACCAAACCCTGAATGCTATTCAGCGGCGTGCAACCATCGTCGGCGGCGCCGCCCTCGCACTTACGGTCGTGGGGATTGCGGTAAGCTCGACCAGCCAGGTATTGCAATCATACCTGTTTGCGTTCCTTTTCTTCTTTGGGGTATCTGCAGGGAGCATGTTTTTGCTGACCCTGCAACACATCACCAGCGGCGTCTGGGGCTTGATGATCCGCCGTTTCACCGAAGCCAGCACGCTGGTAATTCCGTGGATGGGGCTTTTCTTCTTGCCCATCGCTGCTGGCGTTGGGATCTTGTATGAATGGACCAATCCTGCCGTGATTGCCGAAGAAGCATCAGTAGCAGCCAAAGTCCCTTACCTCAATATTCCGTTCTTTCTCGCACGCACGGTATTCTACTTTGTGGCGTGGATTTTGTTGGTACGTCGTTTGCGCCGCCAATCAATTGCCCAAGACAACGCCCCCAAGTCAGAATCAGTATCGTGGCGTGATAAGTTGGCAGTCACGAGTGGCCCAGCCCTGGCCGCGCACATCATGCTATGGACGTTTGCAGCCACCGACTGGGGCATGTCACTCGAGCCAGCGTGGTCATCTTCGATGTACCCCGTCGGCTGGATGGTCGGTCAAGTACTAACCAACTTTGCCATCTGGATTATCGTGTTGTGGTTGTTCACCCGTAACAACTTCCTCGGCTACGAAGTTCCCGTCGACCGCTTGCATGACTTAGGTAAATTTACTTTTGCCTTTACCGTGCTCTGGACCTACCTCAACTTCTCGCAATACCTGATTATCTGGTCGGGTAATGTACCAGAATTGACGCCGTGGTACTTTGTGCGCAGTAATGGTGGCTGGGAATACGTGTCGATTGCCCTAATCATTGGGCACTTCTTCTTGCCGTTCTTCTTGTTGATGTCGCGCCACACCAAACGAAACTTTGGTGTCGTTGCGCGGATTGCGATGTGGATTGTCGGTATTGAAGTTGTGTATGTCTTCTGGTTAATCAACCCAGCCTTCCATCACGATGCCATCCAGATGCACTGGACGCACGTTACCGCCTTTATCGGCGTGGGTGGCTTGTGGATCAGCCTGTTCTTGCGCTACCTCAAGCAACTGCCGATTTTGCCACCCAACGATCATCGTATCCCCGAGCTCGAAGCACAGCTCAATGATCATGGCCATGGCCATTCAGCACCAGCAAGCCACTAGTCTCACTGGAGAGCCTGCCCCCCATCGCGGTATAGCCGTGATGGGGGGTTTTGTGTGTGATTCCTTATGTGTTGCTCATCTGCGATTCATCAAGACCTGCGATGATGTATTCATACCGATGAGCGAACAACTCATCTCCCCAGCGCCGAGGCCTCATCTCCCTCATACATCCCCTATCCTCCCCGAACCCCTCCAAGCCAAACGGCGACAACTTGGAGGGGTATCCTCTTGCAAAATGAAGTATGAAGTATGAAGTATGAAGTATGAAGTATGAAGTATGAAGTATGAAGTATGAAGTATGAAGTATGAAATACCCCAATACTATAGATCAACACCGCAAACCAGATATATAGTCCTACAAAATTTTGGTCTTTTCTTTGCAAAAATATACCAAAAACCTTCTATTCTGTAAATTTTTTACACTGTATAATAGGTGTTTTTGTAGTTTTATCATAAAACTACGCAATATATATGCAACTTTTACTCCTTTGCTATAACTCTCAAAAATCACTTGCGTAGTACAGAGAAGTTGCTACACTTGGCATATCCCAATTGGAAACACACATTTTGCCACCGCACTGATGCAACCTAGGGCATCGGCCGTCGGTAACGGGATTCGCCAGATTTGCACTACAGACAGTGTAGTCCTTGCAGTGAGAGAGATTGACGTGAATTATCTGTATCTACTCTTTGCCGTAGCACATCTCGCCATCGGAGGCTTGGTTGTCCAAGCTGCGGCCAAACAAAAAAGCCTTGGATTGTGGTTACTCGCATTAGTGAGCATCGGTTTAGCCTATGACAATGCCATTCTGGGCATTGGAGAGCTCATGGGTGCAGGAGACACGTTATTACAACTCAACGTCGTGCGCTTTGCCATTCACGCAATTGCCACACCACTGATGATGATTGCCGGATTGACGCTGGCACGCAACGCCAGTGTGAACTGGACGTGGCGCCGGAGCATGTCAATTTTGGTGTATGTGACTACCTTGAGCTGCATCGCCTATGGGGCCAACGAATACCTCACTGGCGCAGCCTTCAAAATTGCTGATTCAGGCGTAATGCGCTATGTATTAGCCGAATCACATGGCCCGCCGTTGGGCGCCATCACCACGATGACCTTCTTGATTGCCTTTGGTATTGCCCTCTACATCCAAGACCGCTCGTGGTGGTTGCTTGCGGGTGCCTTGACGATGTTTGCCAGTGCCACCTTCCAGTTAGGTATCATCGAAAACATCGGTGAGGTGCTGTTGATGGTCAGCTTCCTCGCCACAGCCCAAAAATACACCTACATCAACCGCGCTGGCTACTTGGCAGCAGTCGCAGCCATGAACCCCGAAGATCGCGCCACCCAAGCCGAAGCCCAACGTGGCCGCAAGCGTAAATCGGCCATTTGGAATCGCGGTTTAGCGTGGGTTATTTTTGTCACATTGACCATCGATACCATCGCCTACTATGGCGCTAATTTCAGTGATAAAGCGGTCTATGCAGCAGCCAAGCTCGCCAAAAGCAGTGCCTACATGACCCATATCTATGCCAGCAACATCTATTTGATGCTCTTCTTTGTGCACGCAGTGGCCAGCTTGTACTTCTATGGAATCCCACGTTTACGTGCCAATATCCGCGCCATCCACGTGTATATCGGCTACGGCGTGTTTATTTTCACCATGGTGAGTCAGTCGGTCATCGGCATGGAACCGTTGCACATGATTACCTATGTGATTAACTGGGCCTTTATCGCCGCACACATCGTATTGAGCTTCCGGTTTATGTTGCAACGGGTGCGTCGTGCCAATGTCGACCCCATGCTCGAACTGACCGTCAGCCCCCATTTGCGTGAGCCAATCGCCAAGTAATCTGATTATCATTCCGCCACAAAAAACATCCCGCTGGTCACGTCATTGTGACCAGCGGGATGTTTGTAGGACTAAGACTAATTGAGGGTATCGGGGGTAATGTGCAAGGTACGTCGACGTGACGCCATGTCCATCACTGCCAATAAGGTGTCTGTGTCGAGTGAGGATGCTTCGGCTTGCATCTGCAAGCGCGTGTGCGACCCTTGAATGCCCATTTGCTTGAGAAGTTGTTGCGCCTCGGGGATTTGCGTCATTATCTCGTCGCCGAATGATTGATCGTGCTGTACGTGGTCCATCTTGGCCTCCTTGCCAATCAGGTAATCACTAATCCATTCATACTATATCATAGTATTTGGATAAATCAACTAAACAACAACACATTTGTTTGTACAAAGTATACAAATCACTCGCAAGAGTAGATAAAAAATAGTTGTAGGCGGTATTTTGAAAGGAACACACTACATGTATGGTAGGGAAATACGCTAGGCAGGCAACACTGATGGCGTGAGACATGTAGGGTGGGGCAGTTTTTTTCATAATCAAACAGATAAAAACAGCGGCAACCATAGGGGTGTTTATTTGCCGAAAGCCGGTAATCGTGCTAGGATAGCACAGCGAATGGACACACGTGGGAGTACACACAGATGAGTATTTTGGTCGACCGCAACACGCGGCTCGTAGTGCAGGGTATCACCGGTCGCGAGGGCGAATTTCACACCCGGCAAATGATGGCATACGGCACCAACGTGGTAGCAGGTGTTACCCCGGGGCGGGCTGGGCAAAAGGCCATCGACGGTCAAGTGCCAATTTATAATAGCGTCGCCGATGCGGTACGCGAGCAAGCAGCCAACACGTCGATTATCTACGTGCCGGCACCGTTTGCGCCTGACGCCATCCGTGAATCAGCAGCAGCCGGTATCAAGCTGATTGTCTGTATCACCGAAGGCATTCCCGCCAATGACATGGTCAGCACCTATGCCTTTGTGCAAGAGTGCGGCGCACGCTTGATCGGGCCCAACTGCCCCGGCTTGTTGACCCCTGGTCAAGCCAAAGTAGGGATTATCCCCGGCAACATTGCCACCCCCGGTCCTGTCGGCGTCGTCTCCAAGAGCGGCACGTTGACCTACGAAGCCGTGGATGCCTTGACCCGCATCGGGTTGGGACAGAGCACAATTGTGGGCATCGGTGGTGATCCGATTATCGGCACCAATTATATCGATGTGCTCACCCAATTCCAAGCCGACCCTGACACCAAAGCAATTGTCTTGATTGGCGAAATCGGCGGCAATGCCGAACAAGACGCCGCCCGCTTCATTGGGAAGTATGTCACCAAACCGGTGGTTGGCTTTATTGCTGGCCGCACGGCACCCGAAGGCAAGCGCATGGGTCACGCCGGTGCGATTATTTCGGGTGGTGAAGGCACTGCCCAAGAAAAAATCGAAGCGTTGCAAGCCGTCGGCGTGCGCGTCGCTGAATTACCCACTGATATTGCCCGCTTGGTCAAAGAAGCGATGGAAGCATAAGTTTCCTCTCCATTCCAAGGATACAGACGGCGACACAATATATGTTGTGTCGCCGTTTTTGTACCGCAAATTATGTTGTTGTATAAAAAAGGAGTTTTCATGAGCCGTTATGTCTATTATGAAGATTATCAAATCGGGAGCCAATTTGTAACCCCTGGGCGAACGATTGGCGAAACCGAAGTCAGTATGTTTGCCATGCTCACCGGAGATTTTAATCGTTTGCACACCGATGCTGAATACATGAAAACGTCAGTGTTTGGGGAGCGGATTGCCCATGGCCTGCTCGGACTTGCCATCGTGAATGGCCTCAAATATCGTACTGACCTCGATCCCGATGGGATTATCGCCTTCCTCGGCGTCAACTGGAACTTCAGTGCGCCGATTAAGTTCAATGACACCATCCATGCCGTATTGACCGTGCAGTCGATGCGGCCAACCAAACAAATCGAGCGGGGGATCGTGGTATTTGCGGCGCAGGTGATTAATCAGCACGGTACGGTGGTCCAACAGGGTGAGATGACGATGATGATGAAGCGGGCACCCCAATCTGTGGAGTAACTACACGGTGCGATCATACGGTGTAACAACGCTAAATATCACATAGACAAAATCACCCCCGAGGCAATGCCTTGGGGGTGAACAACAACAAGCTGATTAGCCTGTTGGCCGTTAGTTAGTCAAGGTAGCCTTGGAGGCGTTCGCCGAGATGGGGAGCACGTAATTGGCGCAGGGCATCGGCTTCGATTTGGCGGGTACGTTCACGGGTGATTCCAAATGCGGCGCCAACTTCTTCGAGGGTACGGCGGCGACCATCGACCATGCCATAGCGCAATTGGATAATCGCCCGTTCACGTTCGGGGAGCTCAAGAAGTGCAGTGGCCACATCGGCTTGAAGCATGCGTCGGGTAGCGATATCGTTGGGGGAATCACTCATTTCGTCGGCAAGGAGCTCACCGATATGCCCTTCCCCATCACTACTGATGGGTTGTTCGAGCGAAATCGGTTGGGCTGAGGCTTGGAGCAAGCGACGCACTTTGCGGTCAGAGATGCCCAATGCAACGGCGATTTCTTCGGACGTGGGTTCACGCGATAATCCTTGCTCGAGCACCCGAGTAGCACGGCGCATTTGGCTAATAGCGTCGCTCAAGTGGACGGGGAGGCGGATGAGGCGGCTTTGTTCGGCGATAGCCCGAGTAACCGCTTGGCGAATCCACCAAGTGGCATAGGTCGAAAAGCGGTTTTTGCGCAGGATGTCGAATTTTTCGACAGCCCGCATCAAGCCGATATTGCCTTCTTGGACGAGATCCATGAACGACAACGGCCCACCGATGTATTTTTTGGCGACACTGACGACCAACCGCAGATTGGATTGAATCAAATGCCGACGGGCATCGGCGGCGTCTTCGATACCACATTGCAATTTGCGCGTCTGACGATCAGTTAAATGGAGTACGTAGGTGGTAGGTACGGGGACATCGGCTAATAGCCAATTCAATAACGCCACAATATCAATATCGATATTACTCATCAAAATTCGCTCGTAGATCACGGATAACGCAGCAATTTGCGTGGATTCCGTGAGCCACAGGAAACGTTGACGGGCACGAAAGAGTACACTATCTTCGTCAAACAGCGGATAGGTGGTCGTTGCATCAATAAGCACAAGGTGTTTATTGAGGGCAGGAACGAGGAGTTGCGGGAGTGTCGCTAATTCACCATTGGCATCGCGCCAGCGAGCCACCCACGCTGCCACCGATAATGGTTCGGTTTGACTACGCACGATATCATCAGCGAGGGCAGCAATAGCAGTCGCGGTACGCACACTATCGTCACTGAGAACGTCAGTGACGGTCGAAACAGAGGTTTCGTTGACCGTCCGCACCGTCTGCGCCGCCAATACGTCACGAGCAAAGGCGCCAGCTTCGATACGTTTGGCTAAATTTTCTTCATCTTGCGCTTTGAGTAAGGGGTCTTGACCGATTTCGCGCAGGTACATTTGCACGGAATCTTCAACGATGAAACTTTTGGGAGTAGATTCTTCGATGAACGACTCGGCAGCATCGTCAGTCCATTGCTCATCGGGCTCTACTACGGAGGAAAACGCATGTGGATGGGAGGAATTCATCTGCACAAGCCCCTCGCATTCTGTACATTACATACAAATGAAATTTATGGCAACACAACATGACTTCAAAAGTGAAATGTGATTGTTGTGTCTGTAAATAAATACGCACTAACAATCACACTGGATGTATTAATTTGGCAGGAGAGACAGCATACCTCAAATTACGGCTTATTTTTCAAGGCTAGATTGATTTAATGGCGGCGTTGGATAACATGATTTGCAATGGCCGCAAACGCCTCATAACTATCATTCGTGGCATATGGAGCCAAATACGCAAGCCCGCGCGCAACACAGGCATTGGCGACCTCATAGGCGGCATCAATGCCTCCCGCAGCCTGAATGCAAGCAATGACTTCGGGTACCCGTTCGGCAGGAACATTCCCTGCCACGGCTAAGCGCAATATGACACTTTGATCGACTGCTGCCGCGAGGATGAGCGGTAAAGTAATCGTCCCTTCACGGAGATCATTGCCGGCAGGTTTACCGAGCACTGCTTCGCTTTCGACCATATCGAGGATATCATCGATGATTTGAAATGCCAGCCCGAGCTCGTAGCCAAACTGCCCGAGGGCAGCCACGGCAGCATCACTGCCACCAGCGACGGCAATCCCCGAGCGACAGGCTGCTTCAAACAACACGGCAGTCTTGTAGCCGATTTTGCGGAAGTACTGTGCTTCGGCTTGGTCACGCGGCTCGACCATCGTCACCGGATTGAGCTCACCTTCGACCATACACCGGGCCGCATGCACATAAAAACCAATAATGCGGGGGTCGGGCTCGTCCGCCAACTCACGGGCAGCTAAGCCAAACAAAAAATCGCCGAGCGCCAAGGCCACGTCACGATCCCACGTCATATGCACGGTAGCACGACCGCGCCGAGAACCAGCGTGGTCGACTAAATCGTCGTGAACCAATGAAGCCGCATGTAACAATTCAATCGCTACCGCAGGATGTTTGGCACGATCAAATTGATACGTTCCCAAACGCGCCGCAAGTAACACTAACATCACCCGCAAGCGCTTGCCGCCCGATTGCACAGTATAGGCACCAGCGGCACGGAGCACGGCAGTGCGTGATTCAATCCGGGCAATTAATTCTTGTTCGACCCGCACCATGTCTTCGTATAAACCGACACGCTGCAAAATATCATTGAGGTGATTGCGCGAAAGGCGCGACGTTGCGCTATTTGAAATGGTCGCCTGTTGCATCGTCACGCCTTCTCCAACCAATTTGTAATTAGTCTGTTCACTATATCACAAAGTCTTTATCTGTCAATGCAAAGTATTTGCACAGAATGTGCAAACATTTACACAAAATTACCAGGCACCACGGACAACTTCAAGTTTACTGAGGTGGGCAGCTTCGCTGAGGCTGGCAAGGTAGGTTAAATCGCTGCCGTATTCGATGACCGAAATACTAGCGTTGGTGACCCAAATGCGATTAATGCCGTCCATATGCATGCCCAACGCATCAGCCACGAGGATTTTGACGACGACATCGTGGGTCGAAACGAGGACAGTCTGATCGGGGTGGGTTTGAATGAGACGTTCTTTAAAGTCAAGTACCCGTTTGAGGATATCGCTGAAGCTTTCGCCACCAGGCATATGCGAACGGGTGGGGTGCAAGCGCCATTCACGCAAGCCATTACCGTATTTGGCGATAACTTCGTCGACCATCAAACCAGCCCAATCGCCATGATCAATTTCGATGACCGCTGGTTCGATAACAAACGGGGTATCGGGGTGGAAGCGATGGACGGCTTCGCCGGTCAAACGAGCGCGTTGGAGCGGGCTCGCATAAATAGTATGAAAAGATTCGGTGCGCAAGCGCTCGGCGAGGGCATCAGCTTGGCGCACGCCCATCTCGGACAACGGTGCATCATATTGTCCTTGATAACGACCGATACGATTCCATTCACTTTCACCGTGACGTACAATAATTAAACGCATATGGTATGCTACCCTATAGATACAATAATAATCTTATGGCATTATACACGACCTCATCACACAACACTATGAACAAACTATCTAATCAACCATTAATGCCGGCCTTACGCCACGCACTCACGAATGCGGAACCACTCGCATTAGTCTTTCACGAGCAACCAAGCGGTGCCCAACGATTCTTGGGATTACTCGACCATATTCATGATTTAGCAGCCCAATGTACCCAGGCAGGATTTGATATTGCGTCAGAACAGGTCCGGGTCGTGGCACTCAATTCCCGCGCCTTGCGCGATGCCGAGCGCTTTATGCGCGCCTATGGCGATACCCCAATGCCCGCAGATAGTTATTTTGGGCCACAATTACGCGATTTGGCAATCCAACGCAAAAAAACACGCAGTCGCAGTATTGTTACCATCATCGCAATTATTTTGACAATCATCGGAATAATGGCGTATATCGTCTGGACAACACCCGATAGTGCAAACCCGACATTGATTCTCAATGCAGCCATTAGTGATGACCATGCCAAAGCTCTCAAGATTGCCAAAGCGCAAGCGCAACAATTCCCCACCGACAGCGAGACGCTGGTGTGGCTATCGGTATTGTCTGCGCTCCAAGGTGACCAGCCCGCCGCGCAAGTGGCGTGGCAAAGCGCCCTCAAAAACAGTGAAAACCCCGATTCATTGATTTATCTGCGAGGGAATGATTTGCTCCTCGTCGGACAATACGATAAGGCGAGTGCCGATGCCACCATACTCCAAGCGAACCCCACCACCCGCCCTGAAGGATTGTTTTTGGCGGCGGGCGTAGCTGAGGCCAAAGGTGATGTCAAAACGGCGATTGAGCTGATGCGGCAAACCAGTGCAGCGGCAGAAGCCGCCGGTCGCGCCGAATTTGCGGTGATGGCACGCATCCGGATGGGTGGGCTGATGCAATATGGCATGCCCAAAAAACCATAATCGGGTTAATCTTCACCAAACAAATCGTCGACGGTCATTGGTCGGGCCGGGGGCGCGGGCGGCGCGTTGGAGGCGACGGGTGCCACATAGCCACTCATCATGGCCTGATAAAATATCTCGTCGTAAGCACGGGTACGTACCACCACCGGCATGGGAACGGCATGCCCGAGGATGAGACATTGTTGTTTGGAATCGAGCGTCGCAAGGACAGTTCGCAAGGCATTGGAGCCACTCACGCCAGTAAACACCGCGTCAATGTCTTTTTCGTCGTTGAGCAAGGCAGTAACACGACTGCCCAACTGGCTCATCACGTCACTATCGATTGACGACGGGCGCTGGTCGACCACGAGGAGTGTCACGCTATATTTACGCATTTCGCGGGCAATCGTGCCAAAAATTGTCTGTTTGGCGGCAGCCGGGTTCAAAAATTTGTGGGCTTCTTCGATGGTAATCACCAATTGCGTCGGTTTATCTGCTTTATCTTTGCTGGTAAGATATTTTTCGGTGCGTTCACGCCATTTGGCATGGATTTTGCGCGTAATGATGTTGGCCACCAACATATAGTCGATGGTGTTGTCGAAACGGCCAAACTCGAGTACCACATGATGCTTGGCGAGTAATTCATCGATTAATGTATTGATGACAGAACCATTGGTTTGCTCGGCCACATACCCACGGCGCTTGAGGGTTTCGAGTTTGCGTTTGAGGGCGCTGAGTGAGCCATAGTGGGTACCAGTTTCGTCGGCAAATTGTTGGATGGCTTCGGGTGACATGTCGAGCAAGGCTTTGAGCCAGCCATCACCAAAACGATCAGCGATACGGTAGGCTGATTCGGCGGCGGTGGCGTTGAGGTTGAGTTCGTCTTGGAGGAGCAAAATATCTTCGACTTCGATTTCGTTGAGGCCGATGCGGATTTCTTGGTCATATTGGGCGCCGCGGCGATTGGTCGATTCGGCGTCGAGGGTATAAATCCGCACACTCGGACCAAAGATTTTGCGCAGGCCTTTGACGAAACCGCCTCCTTCAGACGAGGCGTCGCTGGCGTATTCGGAGTGCATATCAAAAATCAAATTAGCGGCCACACCGGCTTTGATGGTGCCGCTGAGCAATAAGCGCGTCAAAAAACTCTTGCCGGTACCACTTTTGCCAAATACCCCGTTCGAACGCTCGACTAAGCGAGTCAGGTCGATACAGACGGGCACATCCATGTCGAGGGGGCGGCCGATTTCGAAGTGGGTGGCGTCTTCTTGGCCAAATACGCGGGTGAAATCACTCTCGTCGGCGTCATAGACGGGTGAAAAATGAGCCGGCACGGTTTTGACGGGGCGCAAACCTTCGCTCAAATCGCGGGGCAGCATCAATGAGGGCCGAAGCTCGATGGTGCCATAAGTGGCAGTACCGACGAGGACGTCGTGTAAAAAACGATCATCGCTGGGTGGGTCGATCAGCACACTGGGGGAAGTCGCGGCGAGTTCGACGTCAGTGAGCATGGCAAAAAATTCGTGTTGGGTGCCTTGCACCAACAAAAACTGACCGACACGCAAGGCTTCTACTGACTGGGTGGCGTCAATGCGTGCCGTTAAGCCATCGGTCAATGAACCGTTGGTAATGACTCCAATGCGTGTCCGTGTATTCATCGCCATGTCCTCTTTACAAAACTCATTAATAGTATACCCTACGTCACCAACGTGACGTAGGGTATCACAATCAACACCAGCGGGTAAATTAGCGCGCAGTACGCTTCCAAGAGCGCACTACGCGGCGCACCGGCATGCGCAAGGGGCGATTATTGACCCGCTCGCGGGAATCAGGTTGCTCGGCATTGGCCGGTTGGCGAATCTCGAGGGTATCGCGGTGATAGCCGAGGGTCACCATGATATCGTTGAGGTGCTGTGGTGCAGTTTCGCGCATAATCAAGGCATCGTCTTCGGATTCAATGATAATCCGACGCATTTCGGGGGTGAGGCAGTGATGGGCGCCACCACGACCCGACAGCATCTGCTGGTAGGCACCGATACCAAAGAAGGCGATCACCATGCGCTCGCCACCCATCGGCAGCAACAAGGGTGGTTGCCCGGGGCGGGGATAAAAATCGTCGGTATCGCAGGTGTAGCGCCCAGCCAAACGCACCGGGCGGATGGGTTGATGCCAGTTGTCGAGGGGCAATACGATGAATTGCTGGCCTTCGACAATCAAGGTATCAGGCAACGACACCATCAAACTACCGTTGAGCAGGTACCAATCTGGAGCACCACCACGACCTGACTTGACCGCGCCGACTTCCATCAAATAGACGCTATGTGACGCCACGGTGTAGCGCCCAAACTCACCGACCAAGTCGGGGACGGCAACGCCCTGCTCGGCACAGGCGGTTTGCATGGCACGCATCACCCCTTGCAAAAACCCTTGGTAGTCGAAGGTGAAACCGATATCGTAGGCATCGGTGGGCATACCGCCACCGAAATTAAAGAAGTGCAAATCGGGCAACCGGGCAGCCAAGGCGGCATAGCTATCCACAGAGGCACCGAGGCGGATACGCCACAAATTGGCATCTTCCATTTGGCTACCGACCATGGCGTGGTAGAGCACGATTTTGTGGGGCGTGCCGGTGACCATGGCCATGGCACTGTCGATTTCGGCGGGAGTCAAGCCAAAGCGCTCGCCACCGGGATGATCGGGGTCGACATCACCGATATCAAAGCGAGCCCGCACCCCCAACAACAAGGGGTTGCGACAATGACTAATCAAGTGCGCTAATTCATCGAGGTCATCGACGATGGGGATAAGTCGGTCATAACCAGCATCGTGCAGGGCCACAATGGCATCGCGGTAGCTGAAATCTTTGGAGCCATTGCAAAACATGTAGCGATCTGCAGACAACAAGCCTTGGCGCCACAATTGGTGGGCGATGACAATGTCCGCAGCAGCAGATGTTTCGTAGTGGGCACCTGATTGCAAGGCGGTACGCACCACTTCTTCGGCGAAATTCGCTTTGGTGGCGTAGGCATAATAAAACTCGCCGGTGTACTGCACTGCGTCGCGCGCTTCGGCGACTTTGGCATGCATATCGGCAATTTGACGGGTAATCAAGGGCAAATAGGCTACCTCGAGGGGTGCGCCATATTGGTGAACCAAATCGTTGAGATCAATACGATCATCGATGAGCAAATGACCATCACGCCGACTAATGAAACTGTTTAACTGGCCGGCGGCGGTGACACCATGACGCTGGTGCATGTGTTCAAGATAAGTAAGACCGTTCAATTCAGTGATGACTCCTTACACAGATCAATGATTCAAAACCAACGCGTGGAGTACATTACCCACGCTGACGAATTCGCACCACCACCAAACTTGCCCGCCGACTTGCGAGCCATTCGGTAGATGACGCACGTGACGGGCGCAATTGCGCTTTGAGCCACTGTACGAACATGCGGTCCCTCCTCTGATACACACAAAAAAACCAGGCCGTCTGCGACGTCTGGGTGTCTATGTTGCACAGAGATTGTTAGTCTGTCATCTCGGACTGTGTAGGAATATGCGCGAGGAGTAATTGCGCGGCGTGGGAATCATACCGCAAGACACACCTACAACAGGCGCTAGATCAACATAGCCACCCATAAGTTTGTATGCGTTTGCGTCCATATACCCCCACGAAAGCCTGCTCGGGATTTATACAAATCACCATGGCGGTGACCTGAAAATACTCGATATCATGACGTAAATTCGTCTATATCGCCGGAGGCAAGAATCAACAGTAGATGTCTACCGAATAAAGATTGTAGCAGTTTTTTGGGGGATGTCAAGTAGCAATATTATTTGGCTCGCACAAGGTACGCAGAAGACGCAACGATCTGGGCATGGGCGATTGGGAACGGGCGATTAGAATAATCACTACTACTACGTGTATGTTATGATGGGTCAAAATATCAGAGGGGAATTATGTCATTACTACGCATCGGTATCATCATTGGCAGCGTTACATTATTACTCGCATGTACGAGTCCAAGTGTGTTGATTACCACCACACCCACGCCCCAGATTAGTGCAAGTGCGACACCAATCGTCGCCACGCCCACGGCAGTAGCAACGGCGACATTGGTCCCGAGTGCGACCGCTACGGCAACAGAAACACCCCCTGCCACCGCAACGGAAACAGTCACCGCGACCGCCACCGCCGTGACGGCACAATATTTCTTCCCGGTGCAACACGCCGAAGTCAATTACGGCAAATTCCATCATGATTATCCGGCCACGGATATTTTTTGTGCTGAAGGCAGTGAATTTGTGGCGGTGACGGACGGCGTAATTGATTATATTAGCTTCAAGGATATCTGGGACCCCAAAACCAACGACCCCAACTACCGCGGCGGCTTGTCGGTGGCGATTATCGGCAGCGACGGCGTGCGCTATTATGGATCGCATTTACAAGCTATTGCCCCTGATTTACAAGTGGGAATGGCAGTGACCGCCGGCCAATTGCTGGGCCTTACTGGCAAAAGTGGCGATGCGCGATTTACGGCGGCGCATTTGCACTTTGGCATCTCGCACCCCACCACACCCGAGGATTGGCAAGTACGGCGCGGTGAAATTTCGCCATACCCCTACTTACAAGCCTGGCGCAAGGGCGAAATGCGCGCACCCGTACTGCCCTAACAGCGACTTATTCACGTCGCGCCAGACTGTTTTTTCCAAAAAAAATAAAAGGAGATGACGATGAGTATTGCAGTATTTGGCAGTATCAACATGGATTTGGTGGTGCGGTCACCCCACATCCCTGCTCCGGGCGAAACGATTTTGGGGAGTGATTTCGTGACGGTGCCTGGAGGCAAAGGGGCCAATCAAGCAGTGGCGACAGCCCAGCTCGG
The DNA here is from genome assembly GCA_947450095.1 of Roseiflexaceae bacterium. Taxonomy (GTDB): domain Bacteria; phylum Chloroflexota; class Chloroflexia; order Chloroflexales; family Roseiflexaceae; genus UBA965. Next base: position 999 of record CANFUF010000038.1, on the reverse strand, counting down.
TCTGCCAGTACACTTGATTGGGGCGGTGGGCGATGATGGCTTTGGGCAACAATTGCGCCAAAGCCTGCGCGACTATGCCGTCGATATTACCCATGTCCAGACCATCCGTGGGGCGTCGGGTGTGGCATTGATTACTGTCGACGACAAAGGCGAAAACACGATTGTGGTGGCGTCTGGCGCCAATATGCGCATGACGGCGGGGATTCTCGATGCCGTGGCACTTGCCCTAGATGATTGCAAGTCACTCTTGTTGCAGCTCGAAGTGCCGTATGATTTGGTGCTGACGGCGGCCCATTTGGCCAAACGGCGCAAATTGATGGTCATCCTCGACCCGGCACCTGCCCCACAAAAACCATTGCCGGCTGAATTATATGCGCTGGCCGATATTATTACTCCCAACGAAAACGAAACTTTGGCGCTGACAGGCATCGCCCCGGTAGATGATGCCAGTGCGGCGGCCGCTGCCAATGTGCTCCACCAGCGTGGCGCCCAACATGTGGTGATTAAACGAGGTGCCCAAGGGGTGGTGTGGAGTCATGCCGGGCAACAACAGATTATCCCGGCCTTTGTGGTACCGGCGGTCGATACGGTGGCGGCGGGTGATTGCTACAACGGCGCCTTGGCCGTAGCGCTCCACGATGGCATGTTGATGCCGGTGGCGTTGCGGTTTGCGGCGGCGAGTGCCGCCATTGCGGTGACCCGGCGTGGCGCGCAGAGCGCAATGCCCAACCGCCGTGAGGTGTTGGCGTTGTTGGGGCAGGTGGGGTAGTATCAAATCTCGCACGGAGACACAGTGGGCACGGAGTCACACACTGTCTCGCACAGAGAGCACAGTGGGCACGGAGATGTAGTGTTGTGCGTCGATGAATGTCGACAACGCTTCCTACTTCGTATCACCATGCGTTGCATGGTGGAGACGCAGTACGACGCAGCGTGCTGCGGCTCGACTGCGTCTCTACAAGTTCACACTTCCTACTTCGTATCACCATGCGTTGCATG
>CANFUF010000037.1 GCA_947450095.1 Roseiflexaceae bacterium | reverse complement strand
GAGGCTCGCTTCGCTGGCCAAGCCATAGCGATAGCCACCCCCCAAGAAATAAAAGCTCTGGTAGTGGGGATTTTTGCCAATCTCGAGGCATTGGTCTTGGTAGCGTTGCATCACATCGGCGGCAATATCTGGCAGGCTACTCAGTTCGGTCAACGACCGGCCACTGAGCATCCAAATCACTGCCAACGCGCCCATTTGCATCACCGTAAAGGCCCGGGTTTGCGCCAAACTCTGCTCTTGACCTGACGGCAAGATGATGTTGATGTCACCGACGCTGGCAAGAGGGCGGTCAGGGTAGCAGGTAATGGTGATGATATGCCCATTGGGGGCACTCTGGCGGAATTGTGCCGCCGCCCGTAATACTTCGGTGGTGCTGCCTGAGCGGCTCAGCAGAATCAACGTGGGAGTGGCATCGCGGGGGATGCTAGCACTGGGATTTAACCAGAGTTCTGACGCGGGGATGGCCATGCTGGGACGGTTGTCGTATTGTTGGGTAATCCGGGCCGCAGCGACGGCCAAGTAGTAGGGTGAACCACAACCGCTCCAGATGATGTGGCTGGCGTGGGTGAGGGCTCGGTGGTTGGCAATAATCGGGGCGTGGCCAATCACCACATCGAGCGCAGCGCGCCACGCATCTGGTTGCGAGCAGAGTTCATTCCATGTGTGCATCCCTAGTTGTGTCATGGGGAATCCTTTGGTATACAAAAATATAATTACTACGCTTGAATGACCCGCACACCGATGGCGGCAATGGCATGACATAGCGTACTATCGACATTACTATCGGTCACCAACGTATCGACGGCACTGAGTGGCGCCACAAAGGCTGGGGCACTCCGTCCGAGCTTGGTATGGTCGGCCACGATGATAACATGCTTACCGGCACTCAGGATGGCGCGATCGGTCATGGTTTCGGGCAAATAATCGTTGGTTAACCCTTGCACCACATCTATTCCACGAATCCCAAAAATAATCTTGGTCATGCGGAGCTCGGCTAGACTTTGTACCGCCAAATGCCCGATAAATGATGATTCACTTTGGCGAAACATCCCGCCCAAGGCAATCACATCAAGACTACTATCGGCCAAACAATTGAGTACCGGCAATGAATTAGTGACTATCGTAATGTCACTGCGGTTGCGGATGATTTGGGCCACGGCAAATGCTGTTGTGCCGCTACTAATAAATACCGTATCGCCCGCATCGATAAGATTGGCGGCAGCCTGGGCAATCCGTTGTTTTTCGGCTTGTTGCCATTGACTGCGTTGCAACACGGGCGGCTCAGGTGGAGCTGCACTCACTGCCACTGCTCCCCCATGAATCCGCATGACACTCCCTAGCGCCGCAAGCTGGTCGAGGTCGCGGCGGGCAGTGGCTTCGCTAATGTCGAACGTCGTACATAACGTGTTGGTCGTCACCTGACGGTGTTCGCTGATAAAGCGTTCGATTTGTTGCAGGCGGGGATGAAAAATTGGCTTTGTCATGGTGCGTCATTTACTCGCGATAGTGCGCCCCAACTATTGCACATAACCACCGGCATTATTGACTGGTTGCATGGTCACGGTACGCAGACCGGCTTCTTCGACCCATACGCCACATTCACTTCCATCGGGGCTAGCTTCGAGGCTGACTTCACTGCCGTCAAAGCGCAATGCCGGGTGATAAAAATTTGATACTTGCTGTGCTTCACCAACAATGTAATGGGTAATCAATGAACGGCGGAAGCGGGTCTGGCTAACATTGGGCAAGCTTCCGTGGATTAATTGCCCATTGAAAAATAATACGTCGCCGGCCTTCATGATGACTGACTCTGCAGACATATCATCTGGAATTGGTACCGTCACATTGGTGAAGCTTTTGCTCGTATCTGCAGGAATCGTGCAGAGCACGGGCAATTCATGACTACCAGGTACAACTTGCAAACAGCCGTTCTCTTCGTCACAATCATCAAGAGCTACCCAGGCTGCACAACAAGTCCCTGGATTGACCCGCAAATAATACTGATCTTGGTGGAGTGCTTGTCCGCGTGCGCCTGCCGCCTTGAAATAAATCATTGTACTCACGGCAAATGGTTCGATACCTAATATTTCAACCATTACATCACGTAAGCGTGGGTCGAGTAAATGGTTTTTGCTTCGTGTATCGATGCGATGCAAATTCAAAATACGGGGGTAGCGTTTGAGTGGGTCTTGGGTGTCTGCAATGATGTCAGGGTCGTATACTTCTTTGGCCCGTTCGGCCGCATTCATTTCCATGTAATGGGTGACCAACTCGCGTACTTCGGCTGCTGGTATGAGTCCCCGTACCAGCGTATACCCGTTCTGTGCGTATTCCTTGGTCTGTTGCTCGTACATACTTTCTCCTTTTGAAAATAGCAGAATTATAGTAAAGAATTGCGTGTATGTGATGATTATATGATGGAATGTGATTGTTTGCAAGTCGCAAAAACGGTGTTTTGCGCATTTCTCGCAAAACACCGTAGGATTTAATTATACGAGTGACACATCTTGACCACGATTGTGTTGTTGGGCCGCCTGATACGCAATACTCGCCACCGCTACATCTTGGGCAGCGTTGCCGACCGATTTAAAAAAAGTGATTTGCTGGTCGTCACGACGTCCCGGGGCAGTGCCATTGGCGATATCACCGATTTGGACGACGGTGGTGGGGTCGAGGAGCCCGCTATCGCGGGCGGCGATGAGCTCACCTGCCTCACTCCAGGCTGGCGCAAACTGGTCCACTGCCACATAGGCGCGACCAAGTGTCTGGGGGTCCGCTTCAATCATGGTGTGGGTAAACGAGCCGATGCCGTTGATATGGGTGCCCGGGCGGATTTCGCTGTCGGCGAATACAGGGGTATGGGACGATGTGGCGAGGCAGATGATATCTGCGACCGCAAGTGCGTCAGCACGATCGTTGGCGATGGTGATGGTGCAATGGGGGTGTTGTTGTTGCAATGTGGCTTGAAATTGTTGGGCGCGTGCGACTGAACGATTGACAATGGTGACGTGGGTTATAGGGCGTACGGCACAGACTGCCGCCACTTGGGCCCATGATTGGGCACCCGCACCGATAATCACCAAGTGTGACGAATCAGGGCGTGCCAAGAGTCGAGTGGCAACCCCTGCCGATGCGCCCGTCCGAAGTACGGTGAGGTAGGTCCCGTCCATCATGGCGAGCGGGCGACCAGTGTGGGCTTCGATGAGCATGACGATGGCATGAATGGTGGGGAGGTTGTGTTGTTCGCGGTTATGCGGGTAGACCGAAACGATTTTCATACCCAAGTGTTGATTATTGACCAAGGCGGGCATAAAAAAGGTATGGGATTGATGGGTGGGTTGGTCGACATCGATGCGGAGGGGGACGGTCGTGGTACCAGCGGCAATACTTGCGTAGGCGCGGTGTACGGCTTCGATGGCAATTGGCATCGAAACCAGCGCTTGGATGTCGCTGGCAGTAAGGATTTTGAGATTGCTCATAAATTGCTCCAAATTCGCTTTGAAATTCATCGCGAATGATGATATACTACCAGAGGTTTCTGCCTCCATCGTCTAGCGGCCTAGGACGTCACCCTTTCAAGGTGAAGGTCGCGGGTTCGAATCCCGCTGGGGGTACCACTATCACACGGCGTAGCCGCAACGCTACGTCGTGGTTGTTTTTTGATACTGCGTAGTATCAAAAAATTCCGCCTCCATCGTCTAGCGGCCTAGGACGTCACCCTTTCAAGGTGAAGGTCGCGGGTTCGAATCCCGCTGGGGGTACCATCATCACACGGCGTAGCAGTATTGCTACGCCGTCGGTTTTTTGGCGTAAAATACCTAATAGGCATCAATTCAGTGTAACCATACGCATTATTATTTGAGGTAAATCGGTGATGCACGCTCCTAAATTATATTATCAAATTACTCCTGGAATTTGGGCCGGGTCATATATCGGCAATGGTGTGGTGGCATACGTTGAGACACAAATACAGTGGCTGTTGGTGCAAGAAATATCTGTAGTTATTGACCTCACGGCACCGAGTGATGAGTTACCGTCATATGCGCCACAGTTAACCCAATATGCGCCACATATTACTAGGATGTCGTTTGCAATAAGTGATGGCGACGTTCCCTCACCAGCGATGATGTTGGCGATCCTCGATGTGCTCAGTGATGCCCATCACCAGGGTCGCAGTGTGTATATTCATTGTTGGCGGGGCGTAAGTCGCGCTGTGATGGTTGCGACGTGTTGGTTGATGCGCCAAGGAATGACGGTCGACGCGGCACGTGCGCACATTTTGCAATTACTCCCCCCGCTTTCGCCACATGTATCCCCCGATTTTCAAGTGCAGATTGATTTTGTCTATAATTGGCAAGAACCTGATGCGGCGACTGCGCAACGGTGGCGGCGTTGGCGTGATTTGTTCCGCGGCGCCTTGATTGGTGGCGCCATTGGCGATGCACTTGGGGTGACAAACGAACACAACGATATCAATACGAAACACCTTGTCACTGATCTCGTTGGTGGTGGCCCATTTGCCTTACCAGCAGGATGGTGGAGCGATGATACGTCGGGGATGTTGTGTGTGGTAAAGAGTTTGATTCTGCAACATGGATTTGATGCTCACGATCAAGCGCGGCGCATGTTGGATTGGTGGCAAAACGGTGTGTTAACGTGTGGTGGTCGTACGTACGATATTGGCAATGTGACCATGATGGCCCTCTATCAATATATGGCGACCAATAACCCGTATTCTAATATCACGACCGATCATGCTGCTGGTCCAGGGTCACTGGTCCGGGTTGCTCCAGTCGGGCTGTTTTTTGCGGATAATCCGGCAAAGGTGTGTGAATATGCCCGTGATACATCACGGATTACCCATTCTTCACCGATTGCCATTGATGCATGTCGCATTGTGGCCATGATGATGGCACGTACGTTGTATTGTTATGACAAAAACAACTTATTTGCCAATTATTGGCCCACTATTGCCCATGATGCAGTGGTGCAATCCGTGTTGGCAGGAACCTATACCCAACCACGCAAACAGGCCATCAATGGCAGCTTCGTCCTTGGAACACTCGATATGGTGTTGTGGGGTTTGTGGAATCATCATGATTTTGCCAGTGGGGCGCTGGCATTAGCCAATATGGCGGGTATGCCAGGTGCTTCTTGTACCGTGTATGGGCAAATTGCTGGAGCATTTTATGGCGAATCAGCCATCCCACTTCATTGGCGCCAAAAAATTGCACGCTATCACGAAATTGGCTGGTATGCAGATACATTGTTGCGGATGGCGTGGAAGTCATTGCCACATACCAATCAAACCCCCACCGGTTTTTTTGCGGAAGCATAAAATAGATTGAGCGGTAGTCATAAATCACCTGCGTGTTTCTGCCGGTGTATTGATGGTTATTTGACATAAAAATTCACCCCGCTGCAACTCCTCTATATGCGCGGTAACCGGCAAGTACCATGAACGAAAATTTACGTAATTATGGAATTAGACTATAATAGAGGGGAAGCAAACTATTTTTATGATAGTAAATTGGTAGCGTTGTAGGGATTATTTGTTGAAGGGAGACATGCGCATGCAATTACCAAAGGCGTTATATCGGGCTGACGAATCCATTTGGGCTGGGGCTTACCTCGGCGCAAAAATGCAATCTGAGACCATCGCCAAACTCCAATGGGTAGCGCACGAGCAAATCGATGTCATTATCGACTTAACCACCCCGGCTGATCGGCTCGAACCATATGCCGATTTGTTGCCGATCTATGCTCCCCGCGCAACCCACTATTCCTTCCCGATTAAAGACATGGGTATTCCCTCCCCAGCCCAACTTTTGGCCATCCTCGATACGATTACGCACGCAGTAGCAGCCCGCAAACGGGTCTATATTCATTGCTGGGGCGGGATCGGACGCACGGGCACCGTGGTCGCCTGCTGGTACATCCGCAATGCTCTGTCGGCTACTGATGCCTTGGCAACGCTGGCGCAGGTGCGGAGTGGGCTCGAGCGGACGTCCCCCGAAGTTGTCGACCAATTTACCTTTGTGCAGCAATGGCAAGAACCAGCCCCTGCCCAAGCGGCCCAATGGCGCCAATTGCGTGATCGCTATCGTGGGGCTTTGATTGGTTTGGCGGTAGGCGATGCCTTGGGCACCACGCTGGAGTTTGAAGACAGTGGACCTCATGGATTGACCGATATGGTGGGTGGTGGTCCGTTTCATCTGCCCGCGGGCGGCTGGACCGACGATACGTCGATGGCGCTCTGTCTGGCGCAGAGCCTGATGACCTGCAACGGCTTTGATGCCAAAGACCAAATGCAAAATTATGTGCGGTGGTACCGTGAGGGGTATCTGTCGAGTACCGATCGTTGCTTCGATATCGGCAATACCGTCTCACGCGCATTGAATGAATTTATACGCACTGGTGGGCCGTTTGCCGGCCCGACAGACCCACTGACGGCCGGGAATGGCTCACTGATGCGCCTCGCCCCCATCCCGATGTTTTATGCTGGTGATGATACCCAATTGGCGCATTACGCCGGCGAAAGCTCACGCGTCACCCATGGTGCCCCCGCCGCCATCGACGCCTGTGTGTTGATGGCACTGATGATGGCCACCGGGTTACGCGGTGGCTCTAAAGCAGACATCATTCCTGCTGGGGAGCGCTATGCCCAGACAGTTTCTATCCAAACGGATATTGCCAAGGTGATGAAGGGCTCATACCGCAAACAACCGCCCTTCATTCAAGGAACTGGTTACGTGGTAAAGTCGTTTGAGGCAGCGTTGTGGGCGTTCTATCATTTTGATGACTTCAAAACTGGAGCCTTGGCAGCGGTGAATTTGGGGCAAGATGCCGATACTACCGGTGCCATTTATGGGCAATTGGCGGGTGCGGTATGGGGCGAGTCGCAGATTCCCGCTGCGTGGCGCCAACGCTTGGTCAAACCACGCGAGATAAGTTGGCGGGCCGAAGAGCTTTTGCGCTTGGCTTGGCCAACGTTGACCACATTCTCATGATTTATTCATGTAATATTTAGCATGGTTTTAGTTTGATTTGGCATCGTAGTGCAAGGAATTTGTTGTCATTGCACTACGATGTCATTCACTCGGTGTGTCATTTTGTAGTATGGTAGTAGATATACGGTGATGACAAGATTCTGGGATGTCGTCAACAGATTATAGGGAGGTTGCATGATTGAAGTCACTGGACTCACGAAGCGGTATAACGATATCACCGTTGTCGATGATGTCTCGTTTGCGGTGGCTCGTGGTGAAGTATTGGGCTTCCTCGGACCCAACGGTGCCGGCAAAACCACCACTATGCGCATGTTGACGGGCTATCTGCCCCCCAGTAGTGGCTCGGTGACGATTGCGGGGTTTGATATGCAGACGCAGTCACTCCAAGCCCGCCGCCACATTGGCTACTTGCCCGAAGGGGTGCCGCTCTACCCCGAAATGACCGTGGCTGGCTACCTCGACCATATGGCGCGCTTGCGCAATATGGCCCAACGGGCCGATGCCGTCGACCGGGCCATGGATTTGGTGCATATTGGCGACCGCGCCGACGACCGCATCGGCAAATTGTCCAAAGGCCAGCGCCAACGGGTTGGTTTGGCGCAAGCCTTGCTTCATGACCCCGACGTGCTCATCCTCGACGAACCGACTGTCGGCCTAGACCCGCGCCAAATCATCGAAGTGCGGGAATTGATTCGTGAATTAGGCGCCACCCGCACGGTGATTTTGAGCACGCATATTTTGCCTGAAGTAAGTATGCTGTGTAACCGCGTGGTGATTATCAAAAAAGGCCGCGTGGTGGCCGAAGATACTCCGCTTGCGCTTACGTCGCGTCTGCAAGGGGCCGAACGCATTGAAATGCGTGTGCACCAACAACCAACCGATATGACGGCCATCCAACAATTACCTGGGGTGGTGAGTGTGAGTGTCGAGGCAGATGGTTTGTTTCATATCGAAACAGAAGCGGGTAGTGAGCTCCGTCCCCAACTCGCATCGTTGGTCGTGAATCAGGGATGGGGGTTGCTGGAGCTCCATAAAGTGACGCTCAGCCTCGAAACCATCTTCCTTGAATTAACCACCCAAGAAGAACCCACCAACGACCATGATGATGATGTCGTTGTGGTGGATGCGCCACCCACGGAAGATTCAGTACACGAAGGAGCCGCATAATATGCGTACCGCCTTGGTCATTGCCCGCCGTGAACTCTTGGCGTATTTTATTTCGCCTATTGCCTACATGGTGTCGGCTGTCTTTTTGTTGATTGCCGGCTATTTGTTTTCATTGATTTTGATTCAAAGCCGCCAAGCCACCATGGAAGGTCTTTTTTTCAATATCATGGTGGTGTTGATTTTTGTGGTGCCGTTGTTGACGATGCGCTTGCTCGCCGATGAACAAAAAACCGGCACCCTCGAAATTTTGTTAACCGCACCCGTCCGAGACTGGGAAGTAGTCCTTGGGAAGTACTTGGCTGCTATGGGGATGTTTGGGGTGATGTTGGCGTGTACCCTCTACTTCCCATTCATTTTGTGGCGCGTCGGTGGCACGCCCGATTGGGGTCCGATTTTGACGGGCTATTTAGGCTTGCTATTGTTGACCTCGGCGATGATGGCAATTGGCACGCTGACATCCGCAGTCACCGAAAACCAAATTGTGGCAGCGGTGTTGGGATTTGGTATCTTGTTGCTGCTATGGTTGATTGACGCTGCCGGCAATATTGCCACTGGCTCTGCTTCAGCCTTGACCTATCTGTCGCTGCCGACACATTACAATGACTTTGCCCGGGGCGCGATTAACCTCGAAGATGTAGTCTATTACCTGAGCGTGACGATTGGGTCACTCTTTATCGCGACGCGGATGCTCGAAACACGGAGATATCGCTAATGCAGACATTGATCCAACGGATGCGGGCTTTTTTGGGCTTGCGTCAATTACGCTATGGCGCCAATGCAAGTGCGATGACGGTATTGTTGTTGGTGTTGTTGGTGATGGGCAACATCTTGGCTGTCCGTTTTCATCGCCGCATCGACGTCACCGCCACGCAGTCTTTTTCGATTTCGCAACAAAGTAAACAAATCGTGGCGGCGCTGACGCAACCACTCGAAGTAGTGGGCTACTTTGGCGCCCAAGACAAAGCGTTGCAAAGCGACGTCGAAAGTCGACTGAAGGAATATGTGGCTGCTTCGCCACGATTTAGTTATCGCTTTGTCGACCCTGACACTGACCCTGTAGCCGCCAAAAACGACAATATCACCAACTATGGCACGATTGTCGTCAAATACGCTAGTCGCAAAATCCAAGCTAGTGGCAGCGACGAAAAAGCGATTACCGGCGCGATCCTCAAGGCGTCGCAAGATGTCCAAACAACGGTATATGTGTTGACTGGCCATCGTGAACGCTCACTCGACAACACCGACCCCTCGGGGTTGAGTCAATTACAAGTGGTTTTGACCGACGACAACTTCAAGGTGGCCCCGATTAATCTCACGATTTCGGCGACAATCCCATTGTCCAATAGTTTGTTGATTGTGGCAGACCCCCAAGATCCCTTTACGCAACCGGAATTCCAAAGTATGTTGGACTATCTTAATAAAGGTGGTCGGATGGTGTTGATGTCTAATCCATTGAGCCCCACCCCAATGGATGTGTTGTTGAAAATCTGGGGCATCGAATGGCAACCCGACATCATCATTGACCAACAGTCACAGGTGGGCAACCCGCTTGCACCAGCGGTGTTGCAATACCCCTATACCGACATTACCCGCAATATGACGGGGCAGGCTAGTGTCTTTAATTCGGTGCGCAGTATCAGAGAAGTAGGCAATCCGCCGCCGCAAGTGGTGCGTCAGATCTTTTTGAGCAGTAGTGCCAAAAGCAGTGCGGCGACGAAGTTCACCGATGGGAAAGTTGAAGTGCAGGCGAGTGATGCCCAAGGACCGTTGAATTTTGGGTACATGATCGAAAGCCCCACCAAAATGCGGGCGGCGATTATTGGTGACGTTGATTTTGTGAGCAATGGTTATCTGCAAGCAGCCCAAGCTAACGCCGCCTTGTTCCGCAATACGGTGGCCTGGGCCACAGCCCGCGATGCGTTGATTGCGGTGCCGACAATTGCGCCAATTGACCGCAAGGTCTTTTTGACGAACGACCAAAGCACCCTGATTTTTTATAGTTGTGTGATTGGGTTGCCGTTATTGTTTATCATTACAGGGATTGCCGTATGGTGGCGGCGTCGTTAGCATGATGAGGGTCATATGAACGTCCGAATGACGATTGTGTTGGCGGTGTTGTGTGCGGCAGTGGCGGGCTATCTGTATTGGGTACCCGCCCCCGCAAGCGATACGGCCGCAGTCGATGCTCCGAAAATCACTATTACTAATACTGATTCGAAGGCGGTATTTGCGGTCAAAGTCAGTAAAAACGATGGTAGTGCGGTCCAAGTGGCACGCAAAACCGATGGCTGGCAGATTGTGGCTCCCAAGCAACTATCTGGCGACAATATCGTGATTGGTCCGGCAGTGGCGGCGGTGGCGCATTTATCAGCCACGAGTGTAATTACACCTACATCGAGTGATTTGTCGGGATATGGCTTGGTGCCGCCACAATTTACGGTGGTTACCCTCGATAAAGACCAAAAACCAATCGATACCCTGATGATTGGCACACGGAATCCCAGTGGTGGTGCCCGCTATGTCCAACATATGGGTGACGCCAAGGTGTATCTCGTGAATGATGGCTCCCTTGATACCATCGAGGGCTGGTTTACGACGTTGCCGATCGAGCCCACGCCGTTACCCGATGTCAAAACTCCCGCCCCTAAAGCGCCCTAATCGATACAAATATCCCCGCGTGACATTAGGTCGCGCGGGGGTATTTTTTTGTCATCAGATATTTTTTACAAATAACGCATGGCAATAAACCCCACCAATGCACAGAGTACGGTTACGATCCAGGCCGGTGATTTAAACCGGATTAATGCAGTTGTCCCGATAATCCAGATTGCAATATCGACATTGTTGGCGATGGCGTGGGTCAAAATAGGATCCCACAACGTGGCTGCGAGCACGCCCACCACGGCGGCCTGTACCCCTAGTAATGCGCGTTGCACCCATACGTGTTGCTGAATTTGTCGCCACCACGGCATGATGCCCATGATGAGCAACCATCCCGGCAAAAAAATAGCCACTGCACCTAATACTCCTTGGAACCATGAATAGCCCCCCGCCACGCCACCCACATATGCCCCAATCGCAAATAATGGTCCTGGGAGTAATTGGGCAGCAGCATACCCACTGAGGATTTGCGAGCTATTCATCAATCCACTGGTAACGAGGCGTTGTTGGAGCATCGGCAACACCACATGCCCCCCGCCAAACACCAAGGCTCCCGATTGAAATAAGATACCCAATGGGTGTTGCACAAAGGTACTGAGGAGGACTAATCCTCCAAAAAAACCGAGAAATAGGCTGCCTTGGCTGCGAGTCAGGATGGGATCACTGGTGGAGATGGTTGGTGTATGCTGACGGTGGATGAGCACCCCACAAATCGTCGCGCCCACCAGACACCCCATTTGCACCCACGGAGTATTCCAAGTCAGTAATACGCCGAGGGTGATCGCGGCAATCAACTGATTGGGGGTGGTTTTGCAAAACGTGCGGGCCATCGACCACACTGCGTGGGTGACGACACAAGCTGCACCGAGGAGCAAGCCGTGAATCAGCCCATGTTGCTGTTCTAGCCACGGGCTGCCACGCATCACCAGGAGCATGATGAGGGTTGATGGTGTGCTAAATCCAAGCCATGCGACGATTGATCCCCATACGCCAGCTTGGCGTGCCCCAATCAGCATCCCCAATTGTGAGCTCGCAGGACCAGGCACAAGTTGGCACAAGGCGTTGTCTTGGGCAAATTCATCACTACTGAGCCAGCCGCGGCGGGTGACAAATTCATGATGGAAATAGCCGATGTGGGCTGCGGGGCCGCCAAACGAGGTCAGCCCCAAGCGCGTAAATGCCCACCAGATTTGGAATAACTTATGACGCATACCCCGCCAGTTCTTTGGTTTTGGCGAGCATATCGGCCGATTTAATCAACGCTTCGCCCACCAAAATCGCATTGGCGCCATGCCGTCCGACCGTCGCCACATCGGCGGCAGTAAAAATACCACTTTCGCTCACCAACGTGATCTTCCGCCCAGCGGGAATTTTGGCAAACACTTGCGCCGTGGTGTCGAGGGATAATTCGAAGGTGTGGAGATTGCGATTGTTGACCCCAATGATGGCGACATCAAGGGCGAGAGCCCGTTGCAGTTCGTCGTCGTCGTGTACTTCGACGAGGACATCCATGCCCAACTGTTGCGCCAAATCATACAAGGCCTTGATTTGGGCATCAGGTAGCGCCGCCATAATCAACAAAATCGCATCGGCACCGTAGGCCCGGGCTTCAAACACCTGATAGGCGTCGATGATGAAATCTTTGCGGAGCAACGGCGGATGATGACCATCAGGACCAACGGCGTCTTGTTGGCGAATGCCCTCGAGGTATTTGAGGCTACCTTGGAAGTAGCGCTGGTCGGTAAGTACCGAAATCGCCGAAGCGCCACCGTGGCTATAGGTTGCGGCAATCGCCAATGGTTCGAATGGTTCAATGAGTACGCCTCGTGATGGTGAGGCATGTTTGACTTCGGCAATCAGGGTAGGGCGTTGATGGCGGCGCAACGCCTGGGCAAACGAGCGTACTGGTGGGGCGAGGGTTGCTTTGCGTTGGATGGCATCGTCCTTGACTTTGCTCCGTTGCCGGGCTACCTCGACGACTTTGTGTGCCAAAATCTGTTGCAGAATACTGTCACTCATGTTGACTTCCCTTTGTGTACATGACCATGCCGAGCAATGGGCTCGGCATGCGGTTATGGTTTTTGTAATTAGTTGCAGTCATGAATTGTGGTATGTGTTGCCATGTGATGTACACACCGGTGCTTGCACTATACCTGTAGCCATGCGTAGCGTCAAGCGAATCGTTGTATCACTATTCCTCATGCAGTGGTAGGCAATGGATGGGAGATGAACGTACCACATTACCGTTGGAGCGCTTGTTGAATCCGCCAGGTAGTTGTTTCTGCGATGTCGATTTCACGTTGAAAAAGCCGCAGTGCCATGCGTGTATTGGCGTTTTCAACCACACCATCCTGACTTTTGCTGATTATCACATATAAATGAATCGGGGCACTCGCATAGACGCTGAGATAATTTGCGTTCAAGAGTGCGGTAATATCGGCAGGGCAATGTGCCGGTAACGCAGGGACATCTTTACTGAGGGTTTTGAGCTTGGTGGCGAGTTGACTAGTTGATACGGCAGTGGGAATCGCATCATAATATTCGTAATAGGTGTAGATGCGTTTTCTGCTTAATTCCATGTAGATAGCGATGTCATCACGACATTGCGTGGTCATTGTGGTGGTTTGTACCACCGCTATTGCGGTGGCGGGTGGGGGAATTGTCGTAGTGTTCGGTTGCGTCTGCCCATACCGAAAAATCAACCACAATAGTCCGCCATTGATGAACAACAACGCCATGACCACTGAGATGAGCCAGCGCTGATAGTAGGCCATCGTGATCCCCCTTTAAAGATGGGGTAAAACATTGTTACGAAAAAGTCCTCCTCACCATACGGTGAGGAGGACTACGCGTAATTAATCTGAATAGCGTTCTTCGAGCCAGGGATCGGCACTGTTGTTGTAGCCATAGCGCTCCCAGAAGCCCAAGCGGTCGGAGCTCATGAATTCGAGGCCACGCAACCATTTGGCACTCTTCCAGAAATATTTCTTGGGGGTGAGGAGCCGCAGTGGGAAGCCATGGTCGGGGGTGAGTTCTTCACCATCGTATTTGTAAGCCAACAACGCATCGTCGAGCATCAAATATTCGAGGGGTACATTGGCGGTAAAACCAAACTCACAGTGCGCCATCACAAAATTGGTACCTGGTTGTAAGGCGGGGATTAATTCGAGGAAATCGCGGAAGCGTACACCCAACCAGCGTGTGTCTAATTTGCTCCAGCGCGTGACGCAGTGAATGTCGGTGATGACTTCTACGGTAGGCAATGCGCGGAATTCGTTGTACGAAAAATGCTTGGGTTGCTCGATGGTACCCCACACCCGCAAATCCCATGTTTCGGGCAGGTTTTTGTATTGCGGTACATCTCCATAGTGGAGCACGGGAAATTTATCGGTGAGGTGTTGGCCGGGAGGTACCCGTGATTGGATTTCTTCGGGTGTCCGCTCCGCTTTCCGACGAAACGCATTTAGCATGGTAAACCTCTCATTTGAACATCACTTGCATTATACAATACCTGAAATTTTGCGATGGTGCTGTGCGAACGGATAATGTTCACTTGCGTTACCATTCTGCAACGGAAGGCAAATGGGCTGGAACCCACGTCAAGGGCTGGAGCGGCGGTGCAAATGGTCCGATTTTGGCCCAACGGCGCATCTGCAAGAACGGTACAGGATCAATCATATGACTTTGTGTCCCAAGGTTATCGTGGGGTAAGGTGTCACTCATTGTTTGAATCAAGTTCACTGCTTTGGAAATACTAATCTGGCTTGCCCCATAATCAGTATCGATTTCGTGGAGGCGTTGGATGGCTGCGGTGCGAATTGTTTCGTCATTGGTGGCACGGATATGTTGGGCCGCACTACTCAGCGCACCAAACAATGCTTCTTCACGGGGGAGTTGATTTTGCCAAGCCTGACGCAATTGTTGGGCAATGTGTGACAATGCGTTATCGAGGCGATCATAGCGTTGAATCAAGCGTGACAATTCACTTACAATAGGCACGGTCATGTCACTCGCCGTATGCCACGTCACATCGAAGGTATTGGCTTCATGACGGACACTTTGTAATCCTTGTAACAGCGTTGCAGCGTTGGGTACTGGGTGTAGGGTATGGAATTGCTCAATCAACCGAATTTGACGCCACAACATATCGCGGATACGTTGGCTGCGTTCGGCAATCAATAGTGGTGTATTGCCGTTATTGTTTGGTAAAAATTTGTAGGTGTGTTGGATAAATTGCCGGGCTTTGCGATAGCTGACAATACAATCAAACGGAATCTCGTCAATGGCTTGTTGTACCGCCAAAAACTCCGCTTTGATGGTTGGATAATTGTCTGCCACAGCGCTATCGCCGGCATTGATGCGGGCTTGGACAATCTCCATCAATTCTTCCGCATCGGAAAATTCTTGGCGGGCGATTAATTCCATTCGTTGTAAGTCAGCGTGGCGCTGGATGATAATCTGCAAAATCGTGCCGGAGCGTTGGATGGCTGCTTGGGCATTGGATAAGAGTTGACTGACGTTAGTATATTGTTGGGGGGTATTGATTCGATTGGCCCACGTCACATAATGCGCCCCGAAGCGCGCCAAAACTACCGCTTCGCTTCCGGCATTGATGACGTCGTCCCATAGCGCTGGATGCATATTTTTTAATGATTGGAATGCAATAGAAGCTGCCTCAAACTGTACCGTGAGTGCTTCGCCATCGCGGGTAGCTTGGGCGATGGCTTCGTTTTGGCGTTGCTGGATAACGGGTAAACTGCCACCTTCACTCACCGCTTGTTGGCGTAAGGCTTCTGCTTGATTGACAAGTGTATTACATGCGCCCATGTTGCCTGCAATTATTTCTGCCAAGGCAATGTCGAGCATCTGCGTCGCTTCTTGGAACAAATTGAGACTGTGGTTTACATCAAATCCTTGGATAGTGGCTTTTTCGGCTGCGTGACGCCCCGCACTTACGCCATTGCGGACATCGTACAACGCCGTGATGTGGGCCGCGATAGATTGGTAGGTTTGTTGGGCCTGTTGCGCATGAGCCGCTGCATCTGCATATTGGTGAATGGCCAAACATTCATTTGCCTTGGTGAGTTCGTAGTCTCCAGTTGCGAGTAATTCACGGTGATTAATACCAAGTGCAGCGAGCCGATGACCAAGTTTTTGTTGTTCACGCTGGACTTGTTCGATTAGATCATTGTTTTTTTGGATGAGCGATTCGAGCTCACTGCGTTGTTTAATGCTTTGTTGCAACGTGGCTTCTATGGGAGGGATGGTCGGTGTCAAATCTTTGACGATTTCAATCAAGGTATGATATTCACTCGCACTGGGGGTTTCTGGTAGGCGGCGTATGGTGCGATCGAGGGTGGCTTGGGTGGCTTGGTAGAGGTGTTCTGCTTGTTGGATGAGTGTTGCGATTTTTTGGGCATCTTCATCACTAAAGCGTACGCGGTCATAGACCATCCTGTCGCGTTCGCTATTAAGGAGCTGCGCCGCATAATTCAAGCGACTGCGTAACCCACGTAATGCCACATCGGCATCTGCTTGGACACTCGCACGGGTTTTATCGAGTGCAATCCGGCGCCGGATGCGCACAAACAACACGACTACTGTAATCAAGGCAGCCACCCCTACCACGCTGACGATAATTTGTTGAATCAACAGTGGAGTGAACGACATCCCGGCGATGACAGGATTACTTTGCATGTCCATGGTCATATCCTTCGTTGTCAAGATTTTCAGGTGGTGATTTGTGCGACGATGATGGGTTTGACAAAACCCATCATCGTCATCGTATTACATATTAGAGATCGACGCCTAATACACCGGCGACGCTAAAGATATCTTTGTCACCACGCCCCGACAAATTCACCAAAATAACCTGGTCGGGGCGCATGGTGGGTGCGACCCGCAGTGCATCAGCGATGGCATGGGCGCTTTCCAATGCGGGAATAATCCCTTCGAGTTTGCTGAGCATTTGGAAGGCGTCGAGCGCTTCTTCATCGTCTACTGACACATACTGCACCCGTCCCGAGTCGTGCAACATGGCATGCTCAGGCCCAATCGCCGCATAGTCGAGCCCTGCCGATATGCTATGGGTCAACGAAATTTGGCCGTCGTCGTTTTGCAAAATATAGGTGTAACTGCCTTGGAGCACCCCTTTGCTGCCCCCTTCGAAGCGGGCTGCATGATTCCCAAAACTAATCCCACGACCACCTGCTTCAACCCCGCGCATTGCCACCCCCGGTTCTTCGAGGAAGGAATGGAATAAGCCAATCGAATTGGATCCGCCGCCCACACACGCAATCAACAAATCAGGCAAGCGCCCTGCGGCCTGCTTGATTTGGGCATAGGCTTCGCACCCAATGATGCTCTGGAAGTCACGTACCATGGTGGGGTAGGGGTGTGGCCCGAGTGCTGACCCCAGTAAATAATATGAATCGGGGTTCGACACCCAATCGCGCATGGCGTCGTTGATGGCGTCTTTGAGGGTGCGTGAGCCGGTGGCGACGCCGCGTACTTCGGCACCGAGTAAGCGCATGCGGAATACGTTGGGCTTTTGGCGTTCGATGTCATCGACGCCCATATAGACCACGCATTGGAGCCCGAGCAGGGCACAGACGGCGGCAGTAGCGACGCCATGTTGGCCGGCGCCGGTTTCGGCGATGATGCGGGTTTTACCCATTCGTTTGGCCAACAAGCCTTGGCCAAGGGCGTTATTGATTTTGTGGGCGCCGGTATGTGCCAAATCTTCGCGTTTGAGATAAATCTGAGCGCCGCCACAATGCGCCGTGAGGCGGGTAGCGTGGGTCAAGGCGGTAGGCCGCCCGATAAACGTCGCTTGCAGTTGGGCTAATTCTTGCCAAAACGTTGGGTCCTCTTTGACGGCGTCGTAGGCTTCGATCAAATTCGCCACTGCAGGGGCGAGTGTTTCGGGGATGTAGCTACCGCCGTAGGGACCAAATAATCCGGGACGTGATGCAGTAGTGCTCATAATAACCTCAGTAATGTTTCAAGATAGCGGTACAGCGAGGACATCACACAAAAAGGCATATTCGACGGCGCGGTCAATCAAGGCATCGTAGCGCCCACTTTTGCCGGCATGACCGGCAATCATGTCTGTCAGCAAATAATAACGCCCTGCTGGTGCCACGGCACGCAACTTGGCAATCCATTTGGCTGGCTCCCAATATTGTACCCGCGGATCATTAAATCCGGCAGTCATCAAAATTGCGGGGTAGGTTTGGGCACTGGTATGGTCATAGGGTGAGTATTCCCACATCGTCTGGAATTGGGCAGGGTCGTTGGGGTTGCCCCATTCTTCGTATTCGGGGATGGTCAGGGGAATGGTCGGATCGAGGATGGTGTTGAGGATATCGACAAACGGCACCAACGCAATCGCTGCCGCAAACAACGTGGGACGTTGTGTTACCACCGCCCCCACCAACAACCCACCGGCACTCCGCCCATAACAGGCCATGCGGGCACTGGTAGTGTATTGTTGGGCAATCAAATATTCGCCACAGGAAATGAAATCGTCAAACGTGTGTTGTTTGTGCGCGAGTTTGCCCTGCAGATACCACTCCCGTCCCATTTCGCTACCACCACGGATGTGAGCCAGGGCAATCACAAACCCCCGCTCGAGCAGACTTAGGCGCTCGCCCACAAATCCGATACTGAGATTCGCACCATAGGCGCCATAGCCGATGAGCAAGGCTGGTGCGCTGCCATCGCAGACCACATCGTGGCGCCGCACAATCGTCAACGGAATCTGGGCGCCGTCGCTGGCTGGCACAAAAACCCGCTCGAGCAGGTAATCTGCCGGATTATGCCCCGTCCCACCTACCACATCTTGTTTGATGGTGGTATAGACGCCGGTTTGCATGTCGTATGCCAAAACTGTTTGGGGGGTGATGGGGGTGGCATAACTGAGATAAAGTACTGACCCATGATAGGTTTGCTGGTACATTGACGTAACGTGATAGGCGGCGTCGGCAAATGCGAGGCAGTGCATTGGCTGTTGGTCGTGGGGATAGACTTCGACTTGGGGCAATCCGCCCCGCCGCACCCACGCCACTAGGTGGTGCTGGAACGCATCGAGGCCTTCGATGATTGTATCGTCACGATGGGCGATATAGATCTGCCATTCGGTGTCGTTGAGCGCACGAGTCTGCACACAAAAATTGACTGCCTGTTGATTGGTGTGCATATAGCATTGTTCACCAACCATGACGATGTCGTATTCGACATCGGGTTGGCGCGGCGCCACACACTGCGCGGTATAGTCATGTTGGCTGTCAAACACCCAGACTTCTGAGCTACTACTACTATGACTGCCCACAATCAAAAAGCGTTGATCGCCACTTTGGTCGAGACGCACATTATATAATTCGTTGGCTTCAAAAAAAAGGCATGTGGCTGGACTGGCAGGGCGTTGCCATTGCCACGTCCATACACTACTGGGACGCCAGGCTTCGTCGGGGCGCACAAATGCCAGCACACTCCCGTCGGGCGACCACGCCAAGCCATAATGCAGGTCGGGGACCGGGGTAATCATGGCATGGCCGTCGGTAATTCGCCGGATGTGGAGCGTGAAGCGTTCGCTGCCATTGTCGTCGAGCAACAAGGCAATGTAGTTGCCATCGGGACTGACTGCCCAATCGCCTAGTTTGAGGAAGGCCTTGCCACGGGCTTCATGGCCGAGGTCACACACTACTTGGGAGAGTTGTTGCGCATTACTCAGCGCAGTGCGCATCAAGATCGGATATTGTTGACCCTTTTGGTAGCGCATGAAGTAGGCATATGCGCCGATGGGAATGGGGGCACTGTCGTCATTATCGACCAAGCGTGCGTGGAGCTCGCTGACGAGCAACTGGCGATCTGCCGCCGATATATGCGCATCGGCATAGGCGTTTTCGGCGGCAATATAGTCATGCACTGCGGGGTTTTGGCGTTCACGCAACCAAAAATAATCATCGTGGAGCGTGATGTCATGAACGACGGTGGTGCGTGGTTGTGCGTGGGCGCGAGGTGGTTGACGCATAGTGCGACACTTTCAAAAAACACATTATATTCTATTATACCGTTGATTCACCCAAAGTTTTGCACGTGGTATGATACACGCAATGAAAAGAAGTATATGGTTTGGGTTGTACAAGGTGTGGTTGTGCGGCAGAGATATCAGCGAATTTGTCAATTTATCGTGATGTGGGTGTGGCTTTGGAGCTGTGTTAGCCATCCACCCCCCCACGTATTTGCCATGCCCGATGCTGCGTTGGTCGAAACCGATTTGCCGGCGTATTTGGCGCAGCTCCCCGGCCCACTTGCACGGTTCCGTGAAGGTGACCAAACCGCTGCCGGAATCATCCGCTCGACGGTTGATTGGTATGGTATTAGTCCGCGTATGATGTTGGCACTGCTCGAAGCGAGTAACCAATTGTTGAGTCGCACCGATGATGGAGCGGCGGTGCTTTCTACCCCAATCACGGCAAGTAGCGATGCACCACACGGATTTGCCGCCCAACTTGACTGGGCAGCGGCAGGGTTACGGGCAGGCCTCGGCCCCTACGACCACCCGCCGGTGGTGCAATTTAGTGATGGTATGACGACGACCATCGATTTGAACCAAGCCCCCGAAGGGGTGGCAATGCAACGGGTACTGGCCCATGGGCGCACTCGTACGCAATGGGTGCAGGCGGTCAAAGCATTTGTGCAGGCCTTTGCCAGCTATTTTGATGGTGCCTTGGTTGTCAAAAAAACACCTCCCGCACCCCCACCAAGTGGGTTCCTCTATCGGCCATGGCAGGCGGGGGTGCGGGTCCGGCACTTGGCCTATTTTGATCATCAATACCCCACGGTTGATACCCAAACCCACGATGATGGCGTCATGGTCAATTATTTGGGGGCCCACGATGTGCAGTACGATGGCCATGATGGCAATGATTTTGCCTTCCCCGATCAACTGATTGGGACGCCTATTTTGGCAGCGGCAGCGGGTATCGCCTATGCCAGTACCCACCGTGGTAACGGGGTTTATATTATCCATCCCGATGGCTATACCACCGTTTACTGGCACCTCGATCGCTTTAGTCGGCGTTTTATGGGGCTGATTAATAGTGGTAAAGGGGTCAAGGTTGCGGTGGGTGACGTTATTGGCAGTAGTGGTAAAAGTGGTTTTGTGATTGGTACGCCCCATTTGCATTTTGAAATCCGGCGTGATGGCAAGCAAGTCGATCCCTATGGCTGGTATGGCAAAGGTCCTGACCCGTGCCCACGTGATCCGGCTTGTCTGGCGAGTACCTGGCTGTGGCATAGTTCATTGCGAGGGGAATTTGACTTTACGCCGCCTGATCAAGTAGCTACAGTAGTTGCGCAACCCCCTGCGTATAGTGTGGTAGTGGCACCGCGTCCCGAATATCGCCTGGTTGATTCGTTTGATGGCAGTGTGACCCCTGACTTGGCGCAAGCACCGCTACAAATTGTGGGTTACCCGGTGTTGGTGCCTGGCAAATACGCCCAAGCGTTGCAGTTTGTACCAGGGAGTGCGTTGGTGTTGACGGGTCGTGATAGTCTGGCGGCGGCGGATGATACCGTGTCGGTCTGGGTAGATACCATCAATGCCACCACAGGGCGGCATTATTTGTTTGCGAGTAGTGCCCAACCCGATGTCAAACAACAGTATGCCGGCACCATTGCGGTGCGCTATGACGTTGCTAGTGATGGACATGCCCAGTGGATTTTTTGGAGTGTAGCTGACAATGGCACGAGTGACGAATTGCGCGTGCCCCGGCTCGACCAAGGTTTTCACCATCTCACCATTCATTGGCAACAAACGACTGGGCTGAAACAGATTTTTATTGATGGCATATTAGTAGCCCAACGCCAAGGGGTGGCTTTGCCTACCCGCATCGCTGATAACACCACCTTCGGGCGATTCCCTCATGGCAAGAGCGCCCAACTCACCATCGATGACCTGCTGATTTGGCACGATACGCCCACGGTGTCCCAAATCATGGCGGTGGTGAATGCCACCGACCAACAAGCGCCCCAACAAGCAGTGTTGACGCGTGACATGACCACGACTATCCAGTTAGTGCCGATTCGTGCCAGCAATGACCCGGTAGTGGTGATGCGGGTGGAAGTCGATGGCCAATTTACTGACCCACAGCCGCTCAACACCCAATTTACGGTGACATTGCCCCATCATGAAGGGGTAAATATCAGCGAAATGTTGGCCCAGGTCGCGGTCGAGTTAACCACCCGTTCGGGGGCCGTCCAAACGGTGCATGGGGTGGTGAGTCGCCTGCCAGTCAAGGTGACAGACGTTCATGCCAATCGGTAAATCGTGTAGCCCATACAAAAAACACCTCAGCTAGTGATTCACGTTGTATACTAAAAGAGTGAAATACCGACCCCGCTGACATGGGCGTCAACTAAGGGAGCGAATCCGTGGAAGAATTGATTGCGGCATTGTCTGCCGCCAAAATCGTCGCGATTGTCCGCCTCGAGCGCTACGATCGTGCCGTTGAAGTCGCACAAGCCTTGTATGCTGGTGGGATTACCGCTATTGAATTCACCTTGACCGGCGCTGGGGCCTTCGACGCCATTAGTCGGGTGCGTAGTGCTATGGGTGATCAGATGTTGATTGGGGTTGGTACGGCCTTAACCGTGGCCGATGCCGAAGGTGCAATTGCTGCGGGCTCACAATTCATCGTTACGCCGGCGGTGCGCCCATTGGTGATTGCTGCCGGTATCAAAGCCGGTATTCCCACTGCCTGTGGTGCCATGACCCCTAGTGAAGCCTTGACTGCCCACGAAGCAGAGGCTGCCTTTATCAAAATATTCCCGGCGCGCTCACTGGGCCCTGGCTATATTCGTGACATCCTCGCGCCCTTACCGTTTTTGAAATTAATGCCTACTGGTGGGATTGGTGCCGATAATCTCAAACAATATCTCGACGCTGGTGCGATTGGGGTAGGAATTGGTGGCAGTCTGGTGCCCGCCAAGGCGGTCAACGCTGGCGATTGGCAGGTACTCACTGACGGCGCCAAGCAATGCGTGGCTGCCTTAGGAGGGAAGTAACATGCCAGAAGTCATGACGTTTGGGGAATGCATGGGCGTGCTCTACCCACCCGACCCCGTCACCATCGACGATGCAGCGCTACTCAAATGGGATATCGGGGGTGCCGAAGCCAATTGTGCCATTGCCTTGGCCCGTTTGGGTGTGTCGGTGCGCTTTCATTCGCGCGTCGGCAATGACCCCTTTGGCCGCAAAATAACGGCGGTACTGGCGGGCGAAGGAGTCGACACTAGTGCCGTGCAGATTGATGCCACGCGCCCCACCGGAGTTTTTTTCCGTGAATGGTTGGCGGATGGTGCCCGGCGGGTCTTTTATTACCGCAGTGGGTCGGCGGCAGCCAACATGGGCCCCGAAGATTTGCGTGCCGAGCAGTTTGTGGGTATCAAGGCCTTGCATTTGACGGGGATTACGCCGGCCTTGAGTGAGCGGGCTGCCGCCACTTGTACGCGGGCGATTGAACTAGCCAAAGCGGCGGGGGTGATGGTGACCTTTGATCCCAACTTCCGGCCGCGCTTGTGGAGCGCCGAGGCTGCCCGCATCGCCATGACGCCGCTCGCTGCCGCCAGCGATATTATTTTGATGGGCCACGAAGACGCCGCGGCCTTGTTTGGTGAAGGTGATGATGAGCATTATCTGACGTCGGCGCAGCAATTGGGTATCAAAACCATTGTGCTCAAGCGCGCCGAGCGGGGGGCGTTGGCCATCCACGACGGCGAGCGCTTCGAGGCTGCTGTGGTCAAAGCCGAGCGCGTGGTCGACCCGGTGGGGGCTGGCGACGGCTTTGACGGCGGCTTTATTGCGGCTCGCTTGCGCGGCAAATCAATCCCCGAAGCGTTGCACATCGGTGCCATTGTGGGAGCCGGTTCAGTAGCGCACTTGGGCGATTATGCCGGCTACCCGAGCATGGATTTATAAAATGCGAGGCATGTCACGCATGTACGTGGCATGACTCGCACCTTCAAAGGTGATACCGATGGCAGCGGCTTGGGCAAAAATAAACTGTAGCCCTTGGTGTAATTGTTGCTCGTCGAGGTGTTCGATCATCAGGGTGGGCGCCGGATGTAGTTTTTCAATCTCAGTGAGATAGGTCGCGTAGTCGAGCATGCCATCGCCGATAAACGTTTCGTTTATCTGGACGGTGGCATGTTTGGCAGGCATCGTAATGTCTTTGGCGTGACAGCTGACAATCCATGGCCCGAGTATGCTAAAGCACTGTTTGATATATTGGGCGTTGTAATAAAACTGGCGTGGGCTGGCGATAATATTGACCGGGTCAAGGTGCACTGCAAATCCGGGACGGTCGACGGCTTCAATCAAGCGCGCATAGATTTCTGGGCTATCGGGCAAGAGATACGACTCGGTTTCGATGACTAGTTTGGTGGTGGTCGGTTGGGTGCGATCAAGGATGGATTGTATGGTGCTGACTGTTTCATAAAAACTCTTTTCGGACATGTTGAGCGGATTGGCATTACCCCAATCGCCGGTTTC
>CANFUF010000036.1 GCA_947450095.1 Roseiflexaceae bacterium | reverse complement strand
TAATCTGTCTACGAAATCCCCTCGCGGCGCTGCCGTGGGGGGATTTTTGGCAATCAAAATTCATTGATATTGGTCAGCACGTCCGTATTGAATTGGTACAATCGGGCGGGGCGATGGGCGCCATCGCGGAAGGTTTGATCGGTTTCGTGAATAATCTCAAGCCCAAGGATTTTTTTGCGGAAATTTCGTTTGTCAAGGGGGTGCAGTACCACCGCTTCATAGGCAGCCTGCAATTGTGACAACGTAAATAACTCGGGGAGTAGGGCATAAATCGCATTGGTATAACTGATTTTACTTTTGAGGCGCTCGTGGGCATATTGAATAATTTGGGAATGGTCAAAGGCGATTTCGGGCAAGGCATCGATGGGGAAGAATTGAGGATGATGGGTATCACTGCGGAGCTGGGGCGTAATATTGCGACCAAGCGCCATATAGGTTACCGATACCGCATGGCCACGGGGATCACGGGCGACGGTGTCGAATGTATAGAGTTGTTCTACGACGCCACAATCGGCCAAGGTAATCCCCGCTTTGGCGTGCACGATGCGCGTCATGGCGGTGAGCGTCGTTTCACCGGCACTCACATAACCACCGGGCAAGGCATGAATGCCTGCAAAGGGTTGATTGGTGCGGGCAATCAACAACACGGCTAATTTTTGTTGCCTTAATTGAAAAACCACACTGTCGACGGTGACGATGGGAGAACTATAGTGTGTATTCATCATCATTCATTTTCTGGGCGTGCACCAAGACACAACGTACCTTGCCACTACGCATCATTCCATACTGCTGCATTCAATAAATCCGATGGCATGCGCCAATCACCACGCGGGCTCAAGGCCACACTGCCTACTTTGGGACCGTCAGGCATCACTGATCGTTTGAATTGACTGCCGGTAAAGCGTTTCATAAAAATAGCCAACCATTTGGTAATCACCGCTGGTTCATATTTATTCCCAAAGGCCTGTTGTGCCAACAAGGCGATTTTGGCAGGGCGATCACCCCAGCGCACCAAATGATACAAAAAGAAATCATGGAGTTCGTATGGGCCAATAATATCTTCGGTTTTTTGGCTGACTTCACCAGCCTGGGTGGTGGTTAATTCGGGGGATACGGGGGTGGCGAGAATATCAACCAACACCGCCGTCACCGCAGGATTGGATTGCGTGTGGGCCACCTGTTGCACCAAATACCGCACCAATGTTTTGGGGACACCGGCATTGACATGGTAGTGGCTCATATGGTCACCGTTGAATGTGCACCATCCCAAGGCAATTTCACTCAAATCCCCCGTTCCCAACACAAATCCCCCCAATTGATTGGCTTTGTTGAACAAAATACTGGTACGCAGGCGGGCCTGCACGTTTTCGTAGGTAATGTCTTGGCTGATCCCATCGTGTCCCAGTGCATGCAATTGCCCCACGACCAAATCACCAATCGGAATCACCTGATTGGCAATGCCATACAACGTGGCCAATGTCACGGCATTACTTTGAGTGCGGTCAGAACTCGCTGCCGCCGGCATGGTATAGGTCCGCAACACGTCGGCTGGCTGGCGGCCGAGAATGGCGGCTGCCTGACAGGCCACCAAAAACGCCAAGGTTGAATCAAGCCCTCCCGACAACCCTAGATGGACGTACGGTGCCCGCGTCGCCCGCATCCGTTGCGCCAAGCCATGGGCTTGGATGGCAAGGATGTGTTGCAGACGCGCAGTACGGGCGGATAGGTCTTCGTCACTCGGCAAAAAAGGATAGGCGTTGACAACCGGTTGCGGCGTAACAATCGGCGCCGCCACCGTGGTCGCAACCACCTGATACCCGACATGATTGGCTCGATTAGAATCACGGCGCCGGTCGAATTGCAGATGTTCGACATCGATATCACTGATGGTGATACGTTGATCGATGGCAAATGGTTGGCGTTCGGCCTGCATGCGGCCATTGCTACAAATCAACTGATGGCCACTCATTACCACATCCATGCTTGATTCGGTCCAATCACAGCCGGCATAGACGTAGCCACACACGAGTGTGGCCGATTGCATGCTCACCAAATTACGGCGATAGCTGGCTTTGGACACGAGTTCAGGAGATGCCGATGGGTTAGCGATAATCAAAGCTCCTTGGTCGACGAGCGTGCGACTTGGTGACTGATTGACCCACAAATCCTCACAAATTTCGACACCCACTAACACACCGGCGACACGGAAGAGCATTTGCGTGCCAAACGGGACAAGTGCATCACCAAATGCGACGGTAGTATTGGCTTGGTGCCAGGTTTGATACCAGCGTTTTTCGTAGAATTCACCATAACTCGGCAAAAATTGTTTGGGCACGATGCCACAAATCTGGCCATTGGCGAGGATGGCCGCACAGTTGTACAAGCCATTCCCTACAAACAACGGCAATCCCACAATCAGCGCGGTCGTCGCCGTGGTACGTTGTGCCAATTGCATCAAGGCCTGTTTGGCATGATGCAACAACACATCGTGTTGCACCAAATCACCAAGTGAATAGCCGGTAAGTGCTAATTCGGGGAATACCACGAGGGCGGCTCCTGCCGTAACCGCATCATCGTATAATTGCCCAATTTCCTGCAAATTGGCAGCCACATCAGCCACGCTGACGACCGGACAGGCCGTCGCCACACGAATATATGCAGTTGTAGGAATATAGGCTGTCGTCATGCTGCGCGTCCATTACAAACAATTGTTACTGCTATCTTAGCAGGTAGTGAAACAATTCGTTATGAGGATGGGGTAAGCATTTGTGGGAGCAGCTCCACGATGCCATTGGTCAATTGGTGCTGGTGGATTTGTTCATCAAATGGCCATGTGACAATATGCGCCACTTCAGCCACACTATATTGCGCAAGCGTGGTGCGCAGCGTATCGCTGTCCATTTTACAAAAAAACCGCATACAGCGCTTGCGGATGGTTGCATCACTATCGTAGAGCGCATACGCGCGGATCATATCGTCAGGATGCAACAACACGTAGCGGATACATTGCTCTTT
Organism: Roseiflexaceae bacterium; assembly: GCA_947450095.1. Taxonomy (GTDB): domain Bacteria; phylum Chloroflexota; class Chloroflexia; order Chloroflexales; family Roseiflexaceae; genus UBA965. Next base: position 21,473 of record CANFUF010000036.1, on the reverse strand, counting down.
GGTCACCAACGGCAATATGTGCCAATACGGCACAATCGTCTGCGGCGCAGTATTAGCTAATTGTTGGAGACATTTATGGACTGCGGCATGGGCATCAAAATCAGGCTGGAGATATAACTCACATAATTGGCGCATAATTGCATCATCAATAATGGTTTTGTCAATACACGCGACCCCAAGACGCACAAAAAAAATCTGGGGCGATGCGAGCAAGGCCCACACCAACGTCAAAAATTCCGGGTGATTCCGGATAATTGTACGAATACTTTTGATGTATTCGTGATTCCCATGGAATACATTGAGCGTATGTAATGTCGTCAACGCCGCCATTATCGCGGTACTGTCACCACACAAATAAGCCTGCACGAGGTGGTTGACGTACGCTAATTCGCCATGACAAAAATACGGCGCAGACTCATTGATATCGGGAATAAAGTGGTACGCCGCTAAAATCACCGTAGCGTTATAACTGACCAGCGTACGTTCATCACACACTGCTTGACGCATTACCGTGACAACGAGCGGATGTTGATACCGTATCAATGACGTCACTGCCGCATTGGCCACTCCCAGTACCGGTGAACAAATCAGCACCAATAATGGAGGCAACGCATCGGGGTCGGCAATAATGCCCAACGCATATATTGCGGGAATCATAAAATCCGAGCGTGTCGCAATTTCGTTAAGTAGCAACGGGACGGACTGAGCGACACGTGCTCTGCCAAGGATACGAATTGTCTGTTTTTTGATGTGTAACACAGAGCTTTGGTAACGGGCAAATAACCAGTCAATCCCCATGGGGTCTTGACGGGCGGCAAGTATTTCTGCAGCTTTACAAGCTATCGACTCATCGTCATCAACGAGACAACCCTGGAATACTTCGATAGGAATCGGTACGGGTGTGTTGTTGATGACATCTAATACAATCAACCGTACAGCCCTGCTCCGATCACGGAACCCACGACGTATATACATCAAGAAATCGGCAGACTCCCATTGCAGTACGACCTTGAATGCAGCCACACGTACGGCATCAACCGGATCCGTCAAATGGGTCACCACCTGCGGGTCAACCCCACCGTCGCAATGATTCCATACCTGCAATGCAGCGATACGAATCGCGGCACTCGGCGAATCTATTGCAATCGACAACTGCACCCTGACCGTAGGCGATACACAATCGTCTGCAGTCAGGGCTTTTAGGGCGGCGATGCGCACATCGTCATCACTCGCTTGTAGTTGTGCACATATATCAGTCAACAGTGCACCACTCCTGCGCTATACACTCTCTACCGGTACATAGACATGATTGAGTACGACCCACCCAATCACTTTTTGGGCGGAATTGACGTAGCATTGTACGCCCACCCCTCCCAAACTATACGCTGCCATACTGACTAACCGGCCGACCGCCGTGTGCACCCGCTGTGCATAATGGGAGACTTGGGATCGGTCTTGCCACAAACCAGGTAATTCGTTGACCTGCAAGACCGGTTGCGCCAAATTCGTCATCCCTACTTGTTGCACACATGCCAACGTTTGTTGCTGATTCATCGTCACTTCACGATGAATCGCTGGGTTCGCCCAAGCCCACAACCATGTTCCGTTGTGTGCACAAAACGAACCAATCATGGTAAACGGAGCCACCGCTACCACGCTCCCGTGACGGCGATACGTCACGGTTTTGTCGACTTGCGATAACTGCCAATCACAGCGCGACAATTCATACTGTGCGTCCAATCCTTGTTGTTGCCCCCGCAACCACATTTGACAAAAATCCATCATTTCTGCGGCCCCTGCCCGCGCTCCACGCATAAAACCTCACTTACTTAAATGACCCTATCTTTATTGTAATCATTCTTTAATCCACAAATGTGCACTTTTTTGTTGATTTTTTATGTTATTCTCCAGAGATTCATAAATAACGGATAGGAGAATAAATCAATGGCGCGAACAACACATATGACGGCATCATCACGCAAAAGTTGCAAAATATCCAACACCGCAATGAATTGATAAAAACAACTGATTGGCATGAATAAATTGGCACATTTTTTGCATCAAACCACAATAAACTGTTATGATGTGAGCAATTGTAGCAACATCACCCCAAAGGAATCAGCATTATGCAACCACTCAATGCACTGCTTATTGGCGCCGGCGGCATGGGTCGTACGTGGGCCAAGAACCTCGTCGCAAACCCAGACGTTTGTTTGGCTGGTTGGGTTGATATTCGGCCTGATGCCGCAGCCCACGCAGCGCGTGACTTGCAGATAAGTGCGGGGTATTATGGTGATTCACTTGCGGCATCCCTAGCAACAGTCAAGCCAGATTTTGTAGTAGATGTCACGATTCCCGAAGCACATCATGATGTAACGCTGACCTGCCTCAATGCGGGGATTCCGGTAATTGGCGAAAAGCCAATGGCGGTATCGATGGAACAAGCTCGCGCGATGGTGGCAGCAGCTGACCGCACGGGGGTGCGCTATATGGTTAGTCAAAGCCGGCGCTATGATGCACGCTTGTGGGCCTACCGTAATTTAATTCAACAAGTCGGGGAAATCGGCATTCTCGATGCTGATTTTTATATTGGGGCCCATTTTGGGGGATTCCGTGATGAAATGGCCAATGTACTATTACTCGACATGGCGATTCACACCTTTGATGCCGCGCGGTATTTACTGGGTGATAGCACGCCGGTTTCGGTGTATTGTGAGGAATTCAATCCACGCTGGAGTTGGTACAAAGGTGCGGCAGGAGCTACCGCCATCTTTGAGATGGCCAATGGCGCCCGCTTCACCTACCGTGGCTGTTGGGCTGCTGAAGGCCAACATACCTCATGGGAGTCTGAGTGGCGTGCGGTCGGATCGCAAGGGAGTGCCAAGTGGGATGGGCACGCTGCCATCACTGCTGATGTAGTAGTTGAGCAGGGAGGGTTTCATTCCAAATGCCATCATTTAACGGCCACTGCGGCAAGTGATATTGCCCATGGAATTGCTGGTTCACTCAAAGATTTTGTGAATAGCTATCATACGGGTGCAACTCCGATGGGCGACTGTCGTGACAACATCAAAAGTCTGGCCATGGTATTCGGAGCAATTGAATCAGCCAAAACAGGACGACGAGTAGCCTTATGATTTTTGCGTCACCTATTTTTCTCTTTTTCTTTTTCCCACTCACCGTGATTGCGTATACCCTTGTACCACTCAAATGGCGCAATGCATTACTCCTGATTGCGAGTGTGCTGTTTTATATGAGTGGTTCGGGGCCATATATTTTGGTCATTATTGGATTGACCATATTCAATAGTGTGATATCACCCTACATCATCGATAATCGCCGGATGTTGGGGGGCGCAATTGCCGTCAATCTCGTGCCCTTAGTTTATTTCAAGTATGTCGGTTTTTTTGAGCGAATTTGGCTCGATGCACTTGGGGTAAACAATCCAAAAACGGCGGCAGTATTATTACCATTAGGAATTTCGTTTTACACCTTCCATGCAATTTCGTACCTTATTGATGTGGCACGGCGACGGATTCCCGTCAATACCAAAATCAACTCCTATTTACTGTACATGCTCTTTTTTCCGCATTTAATTGCAGGACCAATTGTACGGTTTAAAGAAATCAGCAGTCAATTTGTGCTCGAAAACCGGCGGCTACGCCCGCAAAACGTCAGTAGTGGGGTGCAATTATTTGTCCTTGGGTTTGCCAAAAAAATCCTCATCGGTGATCAATGTGCCGCAATCGCCGATCGGGTCTTTAATCAACACATTACCTTGTCGAGTGCCAATGCATGGCTGGGAATTTTGGCATATACCATGCAGATTTACTTCGATTTTTCGGGGTATAGTGATATGGCAAGTGGATTGGCGCGGATTTTTGGCTTTCGCTTCCCGCGTAACTTTCGCCGGCCCTATAGTGCACAAAGTATCACCGAATTTTGGCAACGCTGGCATATTAGTTTATCGCGGTGGTTCCGCGATTATGTCTATATTCCCTTGGGGGGGAATCGGCGCGGACAGCGGCGCACATTGTTTAATTTATGGGTCATATTTGTGCTGTGTGGCTTATGGCACGGGGCAAATTATACGTTTTTGGTATGGGGGGTTGGTCACGGCATCTGGATGGTCGTCGAGCGCATGGGCTGGTGGCGGCCACGGGGCTGGTGGGGGCAACTCTGCACGTTTGTGATAACGATGTTGCTTTGGGTGCCATTCCGGGCCGAATCACTCAGTCATACGTGGCAAATTTGGTTAGCTTGTTTCAAGTGGCAGACGACATTGGTAAGCGTCGACACCGTTACACTGATTGATTCCAAACGGATATTTTTGTTGGTAGTGGCATTATGCATTTGTTGTATGCCACATCGGGCATTTGTGCAATGCAAACTGTTTTGGCAAAATCGTCCGCTGTTACGGGCGAGCGCCATTAGCCTTAGTTTTGCATTAGCCATATTGGTCTTGATTGACCAAGGGTTTACCCCATTCATCTATGCAAATTTTTAAGGTATATCACACATGAAAAAATACATCGTTGTCATCGCATATGTGTGCGTAACCCTGTTTTGTTTGTATGAATTACAGTTGTTGATTACGCAACCTCGGCAATATCAGTTTTTGGCGCGTCAACTCGATACCGTAGAAGTACAAATCCGGGCCATCGAAACGAATCCTGAGGGTGACGAGTTTCGTTGGTTGAGCGACGATGTGACGATTACCGTACCCAAACCAACCCAAACTGGGGTTGTCCATATGCATGTATGGATAGCACCAGGCCGCATTACCACGGCAATTCAAGTAGGAAATTATCAGTTATCAACGCCACTTTTTTCGGCATTTCAATCACGCCGGATTGCGCTACTCGTCACACCATCAGCAACCCAATCGTCACTATTGCCCATCAAATTTATCTTCAAACCCAACGAAACAACGACTCCAATTGCATGGGCATTTGCGGGGGAATATTGGAGTAGTATCACCACACAACCGCATCCGCAACCACAGCTGATGCTATTTGTTATTATCACCCTGTTTGTTACGACGTTGACGTTGTATCGTATCAGTAATCACCCCCTCACCAGCATTGTGTGTGCAGGGATCGGGGTGTTGCTGTTTTTAGTTGCAGAAACACCGATCAGTATGACTGTTGCCTGGATTACCGATCAACCAGCACTCTACAATCGTCTCTGGGTATTGGCAATTGCATGGCTGATTTGGTTTTGGAAATATCCCAAGGCGCGGGCATTTTTTACTACTGCATCGGCGCAAACTCGGGTTATTTTTGTGGCATATGGAATGCTTACCCTAATTCCAGTTGTAGGGATGATTGCTCCCCCCGAGTCGGCGAGCATGCAAATCGAAGAGTTACGCAAATTACAAGAATGTCCAGATCATTGGACAGGGGCGCAGTGGGATGTTGCTGCCAATTTTGCACCATTATCGCAATGTATCACCGATCATATTGGTTGGCGCAGTATGTTTATTCGTGTCAAAAACGAAATTGATTACCAAGTATTTGGTGTATCAAGCCGCATCTACTTTGGCAATAATGGGTTTTATTTTATGCGCCGCTGGAGTGACGAACGCTTCTCTTGGCTCCAAGAGATTTTTCATACCCCTAGCCAACGCCAAAAATTACTCGCAATCCTGCAACAAATCAACCAAAACTATGCCAAACAAGGCATTCATGTAATTATGGTGATTACACCGAGTAAAGAATTCATCTATCCCGAAAATTTACCATGGAATGCCCCAAAATATGATTATCAGATGGTGCGCGATTTTGAAAACGATATGGAAGCGAGTGGGCTCGATGTGATTCATACATTTGATCTGTTGCAATCACACAAAAAAGACGTGCCGTTGCTCTATCATCCGCGCGATTTCCATTGGAATGATTTATCCGCGTATTATGTTGCCCAGGCGGTTACGGATCACATTGCCCAACACAAAAAAATCACGAATCCATGGAATCATCCACTCGATATTTGCTCGATGGTACGCAAAGCGAGTGACCAAAGTTTTGCGGCGCTCATGTCGAATCGCGACGCCTATGCTGGTACGTATTGTCAAGTCACAACGATGCCCAACCACATCCCATGGATTATCGAGAATCGCTTCAACCGTGATTTCAATGTATGGAGAGCGGAGCAAGCTTCACCAAGCCAAACGCTTGGCGCGCTCGAAATTGACGGTGATAGTTACAGCATGTACTTCCAGACTTCAGGCTTAGAACGCTACTTTAACCTCGTGGTTATTACCAAATTTGCCAATTGGCGTGATGCATTTACCCCAGATCACCTCGGGTATCTACAACGAGGCAATGTGCGTTATGTGGTATGGCAAATGCGCGATGCAAGTCTGCCGTTATTATTAAACGATATATACAACGAATACTAATGATTGGGTGCAACACCGCACGGTGACGACTCAATCGGATAATGTGTCTTAACACCGGTTGCAATAATCGTATTCTGTTGGAGCATATCGTTTTATGAAATTACGTATTCTCACCATTGGTGCCTATCTCGTAATGTGGGTACTCTGTTTGTGTGAGATCAACTATCTCATTGATTTCCCACAACAGCACCAATTACACGCCGCTGATATTGTTTCAGACGGTGGCAAATCAATTCGAGACCTCGAAAAAAATGGCCATGGGCAAGATTTTCGCTGGTTGCGTGATACGGTAACATTAACTATTGCCCAACCAACACCAATGGGAATTTTGACATTTCATTACTGGATTGCCCCACAACGGGAAGCAACATCCATACAAATCAACACGACCTCGTTTGCGCTCCCACCGACAGAAGCACTGAAACAACGGCGCATTGCCGTGCTCGTATTTCATCCCAATGCAATCCCCCAAACAACGATTGCACTGCAATTCGTTGCACAACCCAAAACACCCATTGCATGGGCATTTACCAATGCTAATTGGCAACGAGTCACTCCGTTGGTTCATCTCAGTATTTGGGGGAGTATTGGGTTGTTATGGATGCTGTGTGCGGTGTCGCTACAACGGATAGGACGGCGCCATTGGGTGAGTATCACAGTGACAAGTATCTTGGTAATGACGATTAGTGCGACACAACCCATCCTGACAACCACAATCAGTGCGATATTGCATGATGAGCGCCTGCTGCAAAATAGTCTCCTGATTATCATTGGATGGAGTTTGTGGTATCTCATTCACCCCCGAGTGATGCATTTTTTGAGCACGGCCACATATGTACAGCGGATTGCGCTAGGGAGTTATCTCATATTCACGGTATTGCCCCCCATCGGGATGTTATTCAACCCAGAGCCTGATACGATTGCCGTGCAAGAACAACGCCAACGCCAAGATTGCCCAACCCAATGGATGGGAAACCGTTGGGATATCGGGCAAAATTTCACGGTACTTGCCCAATGTGTCTCGGATAATATTGGCTGGCGCAGTATCATGATTCGGAGCAAAAACGAGCTTGATTATCGGTTATTTGGCGTATCGAGTCGTGTTTATTTTGGCAACAACGATTTTTATTTTTTACGACGCTGGGGTGATGAACGATTCCCATTGCTCCAACAAATATTACAAGACCCGGTGCAGCATAAACAACTCCGCCAGCTGATTCAGACGATCAATACGACCTATGCGGCCAATAATATCCATTTAATTTTGGTGATAGCACCGAGTAAAGACATTCTTTATCCCGAAAATTTACCGTGGTATGCACCACGCTATGATCCGCAAATGGTAAAAAATCTAGAAAATGAATTGCGTGATGCAGGAGTTGACGTCATTCCCGTTACCGCTATGTTGCAACAGCACAAACACGATGTGCCATTGTTGTACCACCAGCGCGATTTCCATTGGAATGATATTGCCGCCTACTATGTAGCCCAAGAAATCGTAGCACGGGTAGCGATTGGCGCACATCGTACCACGCCCTGGCCAGTAGCACCACCGGTATATCATTCCATTTGGAAGGATGCTACTGACCAACATTTTGCCGCACTCCTGCTGAATCGTGATATATATCCACTAAGTTATGGCATTGATGCAGCCCGCCCAGGGGATGCCACATGGCGCAATGAGTCGTATGCGAACCAAGATTATGTAGTGTGGCGCACCCCAATAGCACTGCCCCAACCCGCATTGCCCAACCTTGCGATTTTGGGGGATAGTTTCAGTGTCTATTTCCGCAATGTAGGGATGGAGTGGTATTTTAATAGCATTATGGCAACATCCGGCACTGTTGGATCACCCACCATCATCCAGACATTCCAACACAATACCATAAACTATGTGGTACTTCAGGTGCGCGACGTGAGCCTACCATTACTGCTGACGCATCAACAAGAGCAATAGCACCCGGCGTTTGGTGACGAAAAAAACACTCACTGCACGTACCCCCGTACAATGAGTGTTTTGGAATTATGACACTGGAGCCGACAACGAGACTCGAACTCGTGACCTGCTGTTTACAAGACAGCTGCTCTACCAACTGAGCTACGTCGGCACCGCATTGAATAATACCATGTGCACTCAGCAACGTCAACCGTGTTATTATGCAGTAATCACTATAGGTGTGGTTTAGAGGATAATCCCATGCAAGATGTGCTTGTTCAACTCGATACAAGTTTTGACCAACGACCTAGTTATACCCTCATAGCATGGTTACGGCATCGTGATTCTCAAGTAGCAATTGGCGAACCACTTGCGATTATCCAAGATGGTGAGGCACGCAAGGTCATATCCGCACCATGCAGTGGTCGTATCGTAGCGATATATGCCGACCCCGGTGCCCCGCTACTCCCACAAAGTGTGATTGCGTTAATTCGCCCCGGATTACCCCTCGTATTACCAGCCAATGGGATTAATGGCATCGTTGTGGCTATTGCACTGATTGCGGTGGCAGTAATTATCATCCCCGCCCTCAATGGCATTGACCGTCAAACTGCGCCAATAACCACCGCTCCCCCCAGCGTCACGAGTAGCACCAATAGTTGGTGGCCATTTGGGCGCACACCACAAGCCACGGCGATCGCAGACCAACCAAATGCGACCCCCGTCAGTAATGTTACCCCTGCGCCAGCAGCTACCCCTGCCAGCGATATTACTCCTGCACCAGCAGCTACCCCTGCCAGCGATATTACTCCTGCGCCAGCAGCTACCGTTGAAGGAGCACCGGTGGCTCCTGAACCATTAATCAAACAGGTAAGTACATTAATCAACGAGATGATTTATTTGACCAAAGAAATCCAACCGTGGGTGCAAACCAAACAATTGATTAACCCACAAATCTATGAACAAATGATCCGCCCACGCGTCACGCGCAATCAAGAGATTGTTGACCAACTTCACGCCATTGCCACGCAAAACGCAACGAACCAAACCCTGACAGACTTAGAAAAACAACTAATCAGCCAGATTGATCAATTTATCAATCCGTGCATGGCTATTTATCAAGAAATTCAGACAGCTACTGACAATAACACTATCCCCCAAGATTTGAGTGGTCAATATGGTCAGTGTAACGATGGATCAAATAATTTAGTGCACTATCTCGGTGGGCAATAAAATCAATTTCATCATTATTCCCTAATCATGCGATATTGGTTAGGGAATGGGCACTACCGTGGGCACCGATATGGCATTGAGCGAATTGCTGATGACCACGTTATCAAGCGACACTTCACTTGCTTGTGAATAATCGGTGATAAGAAAAAAACTCACCCGTACTCGGCGCCCGGCAAACGCACTAATATCAACACTTCCGGTATGCGCTGGTGTAGTTTTGCAGATATCGACTGCCCCTAACAATGCCCCGTCCACGTCGACATTCAACACATCATATGATTTCCCACACAATTCGTCAGAACGTGGCGCATAATCAAACAACAATCGCTTGGCATCGGCCGATAATGTTACATATTGGCTAATGCGATCGACCGCACGATTGCGTGCTGGGGCGACACTGCCAAGTTTGGCGACACCGTTGGCGATAAACTGACCCAGACGCGGACCATTATTCAGGCTCTCTTCTGCCCATGCGCCGAGATTGTTATCCGCAAAGTCAGCATTTTGGATGGTGGTATTGGCACTGGTGGGAATAAATTTTACCGTATCGATAAACCATGAACTGGGGTTGGCACTATCGTTGGTCAGGAAAAACGTCAATAATACCGCCTGACCACTCCATTGCGATAAATCAAACTCATATTGGCTATACATCGGCAATGGTGCCCATTTGCTTTGATTACAAACCCCAATCTGGGCAATACGCGTATCATTGATAAACATATTTGCTGTGTCATTGATACAGACCGTGTCTTGCGAATGAAACCCCATATGAATAGAGAGCGTCGTTTTGTCTGCAGGGACAAACACAGTTTGATCAAGCACATCACGCGATTCAGTGATACCACCCAACCACGCCATATACGTACCAGCCCATGCCGGCATAAATGACCATTGCGTAATCAGCGTATCGTTCATCGTCGAACGTTGGTTCCAACTCGTCCCTCCTGCTTCGAAATCACCATTTTGCACCCCTGCCCCATCAAATACTGCGGTGGCTGAGGCGGTGACGGTAGGGGTAGGGGTAAGTGTATACGTCGCCGTTGCAGTAGTTGTACGCGTGGCGGTGAAGGTTTTGGAGGGTGTAACAGTCATACTCGGTGTCAACGTCTGCGTATTGATACGGAGCCGGTCTACTGGTGCTTGATTATTATAGATACGTTGGATTTCATCACTCCCCACATTACCGGCAGCAATCCACAATTCATCCAAATCAAAAGTCCCATAATCTGTGTTTACCACGCCAATTTGCACTTTGGCCGGCAAAAACGACGTGGCAACACCACCAGCAGTTGCCACTAGGACACCATCAACATAACTCGTAGTGGCTCCATTCGTGACCGCAGGAGTAATCAGGCAGACCACCTGATGCCATAGACCATCAGCGATACTTGATCCACCACGAGCACTAACCACCGCCCCATTATGAGACATTGCACATTGTAATTGGCCATCAACCAGCATCATTTGCAGAGTGTCAGCGACACCCGTACTTTGTAACAATGGCATATTTGCATTCGTGGTACGCACCCACATACTCACAAAACTATTTGCCGGTACCCGGGCAGTGAGAGACGCCACGCTGGTCAATGGGTTGGCGCGGGCACGGTCGAGGTGGACGGCGGTGTTTTTGACACCATCAACCACTGCATCAACACAGACAAGCGTACTCGATGCACAACGGAGTCCTGTTGCCGTACGCCACGTAGACGATTGCAACAGGGTGATATCGTCAAATGAATATTGTATGAGTTGACTATTCCGCAAAAACGGCGTCGTTGATGCGGTCAATGTGGGGGTACGGGTCAGCGTCGCCGTGCGCGTCAGCGTCGCCGTGCGGGTCAGTGATGCGGTCAACGTTGTGCTGGGAGTGCGGGTAGCGGTAACTTTGGCAGTACCCGTAATCAAATTGGCATTAAATAAGTATTTGGTGGGCGAAGGGGTGATACTCGGGATGAGGGTCGTACTTGGGGTAAGCGTAATACTGGGCGTCAGCGTGATACTTGGGGTAAGCGTAATACTTGGAGTGAGGGTAACCGTCGCAGTGGGTGCGATGAGGAGCATAGCGGTCACCGCCTTGGCAGCATTGAGAATCCCCGCACCACACACCGTTACCCGACAGCCATTCGCATTGGTATCACTGGGGAAAGCGGTCACGTTACCCAGCATGTATTGCCGGATCGTGGCCACAGTGGCATTCGGCAACAGGGCATACAATAGCGCAGCCACACCAGTGACATGCGGGGTAGCCATACTTGTGCCTTGCATGACACCGTAGGTAGCAACACTACTCGGGTTTACATCAGGGATGGTGGTCTCACTATCATACCAAGTCGATTTGACACGTCCACTCGACAACGGATAGTCGTTGCCTAAATACGAATCACCGCCAGGTGCGGTAATATCGACGCCACTACCATAATTGCTATAAAACGAACGTTTGCCAGTTGGCCCCGTGGCTGCCACCGTCACTGCACCCGCACAATTGGACGGGGTATGCATGGCAGCTGATTCACTACTATTGCCGGCAGCCACCACCACCATCGTATTGACTGCCATGGCAGCAGCGATGGCATTGGCGTAATAGCTTGGGCAGTAGTAGGCGCCATTAGCATAGGGAGCTTGACCGCCGAGGCTGAGATTGACTACATTGGCCTTAATCGGTGCAGGAGGCACCCCTGTAACACTAAGTCCAGCAGCCCAACGAATCGCATCAGCGATATCGCTGCTATAGCCACCACCACGCCCTAACACACGACCAATCAGCAAGCGGGCATCACTAGCGATGCCAGCGACGCCCATCCCATTATTCGAGAGGGCGGCAATCGTCCCAGCCACATGCGTCCCATGCCACGAACTATTACGCCCACCGTAGTAATCACCTTCATCACGGGCATTGGCGTCACGACCGTCATTGTCACCAGCGATATATGCTTCACTAATAAAATCATACTGTCCAGCGATTTTTGCACCAGTAACCACGCCAGCGATTTGCGTCAATCCCAAATCGGGATGGGGGGTAATCCCAGTATCAAGCACTGCCGCCACGGCGCCCATCCCATGTGCACCACGATCCCATGCGCCAGGAGCATCGATACCGTAGTAGGTTTTACCATCAACGGGGGTATTTGGTGAAAAATAGTGCCACTGGCTAGGATATTCGGGGTCGTTTGGAACGGCGTTCGCTTGCACAATCACATCAGGTTCGACCAATGCCACACCGGGAATTTGGAGCCAAGTGGTTTGCAGCAGGGTAATTTCGTTCCTACTCAACAAGCGTGGGGCTTTGAGTACAAACATGCCGTGATCAAGCATGCGTTTATATTGCGCTCCCGGCAAGCTATTACGCAACGCACTATCACCAAATTGGCGCCAAAAAAGCGTGTCGCGCATCGTGCGTGTATCAGTATTTTTGAGGGTGACGACAAATTGATCGGTATACGGGGTATCGGCCACGCCCGTATACACAGCATACGGGGCAGCCAATAGGGGAGATGGCATATATATTATCGAGCACACGCCCAACATAAGGAGGAAATTCCCCAATAATCGGATGATGCGGTGCATATTGGGAGCCTTTGTACTATCGGAGCAAAAACTCAACCACATACCCAAATACAAAGCGCTGGAATGAGTGTGGCAATTATACACTCATCCCAGCGCAATAGTGCCCCGTTATTTATGCAACGCAGTCGCATCCATACTCGTTTTCACAGGGGTCAATACCACTTGGGAGACATTGACGGCAGTCAGGGTGTTGCTGACGGTGACATTGTCAATCGTGATTTCACTACCCATCGATGAATCAGTGGTCAAGAAGATACTAACTGGCACCCGTTGACCGGCATAGGCAGAGATGTCAACACTAGCACGCCCTGGACGGATGCCCTTACAGATATCCATCGTGCCAAGTGGTGTATCATTGATGGCAATCGTCATAGCATCATAGAACTTGCCACAACTTTCGTCTGAATTCACACTCAGGTCAAACAACAAGCGCTTGGCATCGGCAGGCAACGTCACATACTGGGTAATGCGATCACTCGTGAGGTTGCGGGCAGGGGTCACACCACCGAGTTTGGCGACACCGTTGGCGATAAACTGACCGGTCTGTTGACCATTACTACGTGAATCTTCATTCCAGCTGCCATCGGCGCCATTGGCAAAGTTGGCATTGAGCAACGTGGTGTTGCTGATGGTAGGGCCGAATTTGACGGTGTCGATAATCCACGAGCTGGGATTAAAGCTGTCATTGGTCAATTCAAAGCGGATTGGAACAGTTTGCCCTTGCCACGCACTCAAATCAATCACCTGTTGATTGTAGAGGGTGAGTGGTGACCACTTGCTGCGGTTACACATGCCCCATTGTTTGACGAGGGTATTATCGACATAGACCCGGGCAAAATCGCTAGAGCAGGTTGGTTCCCATGAATAGAACCCAGTGTGAAGGTAGAGCGATGTGTGGTCTGTTGGGATGGTTACGGTTTGTTCGATGGTATCGACGCCACTCGTCGCCCCACCCAACCATGCCACGTAGTGACCAGTCCAAGCAGCAAAATTCGTCCATGAACCGATAATAGCGAGATTCAACGAAGAGTTTTCGGTCCAACCCGTTTTGTAGCCTTCAAAGTCCCCATTGACAATACCACTACCCGTGAACGTGGGGATCGGGGTCATCGTCAGCAATGGGGTCATCGTCGGCGATGGGGTCATCGTCAATGATGGCGTCATCGTCAATGATGGCGTCATCGTCGGTGTCAGCGTACGGGTACTACTCGGCGTGATGGTATTTGATGCTGTCGCCGTACTTGTAGCCGTAGGTGTCGACGTTGTGGTTCGTGAGCTCGTCAGCGTCGCTGATGGCGTCAATGTCTGCGTGCTAATTAGGTTTGATCCAGCTGGGGCTTGTTTGTTGTAAATGAGTAAAACTTCATTGGCACCAACATTACCAGAAGCGACCCATAATTCGTCGAGGTCGAATGAACTATATGCGCTACCTACTAACCCAATTTGTAGTTTTGCCGGCAAAAAGGAATTGGTAACAATTCCGGCACTCCCTGCCAAGTGACCATCGACATAGTTTTCGATGACCCCATTACTGCCTGGCGTAACCAAACACACCAAGTGGTGCCATGCCCCATCATTGACGTCAATCCCACCAGTGGCAATTGCACTATTGATTTTACACGCCAATTTACCGGCATCAATAGTCATCGTAAATGGATTTAGGCCACCAGTACTCTGCATAATATTGACGGCATTATTGGTGGTACGCACCCATGCACTTACCAATGTGTTTGATGGGATGCGGGGGAGCAAATAGGTCGCCGAGGTCAGCGCATTGGCACGGGTTGCATCCAAATGAACGGCTTTGTTTTGCACACCATCGGCAACTTCATCAAGACAAACCACCGTATTCACCATACACCGGATTGTCGTATTTAATCGGCCCCGTGTCCCTTGGATTGTCGTTATGTCATCAAACGTCACCTGCATGAGCTGGGTATTACTCAGCAACGGGGTTGCAGTACGCGTCATACTTGCAGTACGCGTCGAAGAGGCTGTCCGTGTCGATGACAATGTGCGCGTATTGGTCGGAGACCGCGTTGCGCTCCGCGTCATGGTTGCGGTACTACTGCGCGTCGCTGTTGCGGTCGCCGGCATCGTCGCAATTGGCGTGTTGCTTGGAGTCAGCGTAATGCTTGGAGTCAGCGTCATTGTCGCTGTTGGTGCCACCTCAGAAATAGCCTGTACGGCTTTGGAAGCATTCACAATTCCTACGCCACAAGTAGTAGGAGCACAGGCATTCGCACTAGAATCACTCGGAAATGCAGTTAGGTTACTGGCCCCAGTAAGGTATTGATAAATCGTCGCAACCGATGCATTGGGCAATAACCCAAACAGCAACGCAGCCACACCAACCACATGGGGGGTGGCCATACTCGTACCTTGCATATCACCGTAGGTGGGGGTAGCGGTATCGACGGTCGTCGCACCATTAAACCACGTCGAACGGACACGTCCCCCACTTAACGAACTAGTAATCCCACTATCACCACCCGGGGCAGCAATATCGACGCCACTACCATAATTACTATAGTATGCGCGTTTGCCGGTCGGTCCCACGGCAGCCACCGTCACTGCACCGGCACAGTTAGCTGGGGTAAATTGATCGGCGTTCATATTACTATTACCGGCCGCCACCACTACCATCGTACCGGCATTGGTCGCTGCGGTAATTGCATCAGCATAATAGCTAGGACACGTCGCCGAACCACCGCCAAGGCTAAGATTAATCACATTGGCTTTGACTGGCGCTAACTGTACCCCAGTGACCGGTACCTGGGCAGCCCACTTGATGGCATCGGCGATATCACTCCCGTACCCACCACCACGACCAAGCACACGCCCAATCAACAGACGCGCATCACCGGCGATCCCAGCCACACCCATGCCATTGTTGGTAAGGGCAGCAATCGTACCCGCCACGTGCGTACCATGCCACGAACTCGAGCTGCCATTATAATAATCACCTTCGTCACGGGCATTAGTATCACGCGCATTTCCGTCACCACCCATGGTGGCATCACTGACAAAATCATATTGTCCGGCAATTTTGCTGCCGGTCACCACTCCACCAACCTGGGTTAATCCCAAATCGGGATGGGGCGTAATTCCCGTATCTAATACGGCAACCACAGCACCATTACCCGTCGCACCTTGGTCCCATGCCCCAATTGCATCGATACCATAATAGGTCGTACCATTCACGGGCGTTGATGGCGAAAAGTAGTGCCATTGATTGGGATATTCTGGGTCATTCGGTACCGCCGTAATTTGGGCAATAACGTCTGGTTCAACACTCACCACATCTGCAATGCTCATCCATGCAGTTTGCAATTGGGCAATTTCGGCAAGGCTGACAAACCGTTCTACTTTAAGCACATGCCGTGTGTCACTCATGGCACGCTTATACGAGGCACGTGCCAACCCGCTCCGTTGTGCGGTATCACCAAATTGGCGCCAAAACAGGGTATCGACTGCAGAGCGAGTCACAGTGCTTTTGAGTGTCACCACCATTTGATCGGTATACGGAGTAGTATCAGTTACCGCACTGATATTGCGTTCTTCTGCTGACACAAATGCTGGTGCCAGCAATGCCAGCAACAACACCCATGTCATCACGGTTTTCATTTGTACGTGTACGCGTAGTGCCATAACAAGCTATCCTTCATGGTGAAACACCCAAGTGCAACTACTATCTTCTAAAGGCGACGTTTCGTAGTTGTGTTTTGTTCCACCAAATTAATATCAATATTATGTGCGATTTTTTGCCATAAATACATAATCATCTCTTGTGCAAATGTACCACCATTATAGGCTATGAATCAACTGCAACACTTGGCTGCGATGGTCAACTCCATGAGTAGTTAAATACAGCAAAATCTGCTAGCGAAGCACGGCCATGCCGGGTGCAACCGCTTGCAACTCGTGCGTATCCCATTGCCCTACCAGGCAACGCACGATTGTCACCGCCTGTTGAAATAACGGCACTATCTAGGTAATTGTAACAAAATCTAAAGGTTCAAGCCAAGTAAACATATCACGAGGATGGCCTTGTAACCATGAAGCCACACACGATCAACGCGCATCAAATGCACCATGTGATTGTGGATTGAGCCAATTGAATACGGAATATCGGCAACAAACAATTCAGCACCGAGCGGTTCTATCGCTTGCCAAAGCTGTTGATTACTGGTGATGTGATAATCAATCATGGTACGCACAATCTCGATGAATTCAAGGGTTGTCATAGTGTTTTCATCTTTTCGTTATCGTTGTGTAACCAATCACTAGGGGAGAGGGATATCGGTAATGATACACTGACCCACAAGTAAATGTTTCTCCACAAGTTATGGTGTGCACACATATGTCAGTACCTTCAATCATACAGATCCCTGCGTTGTCACTCCACGCCATTGATAGTACTGCGGTCAGTCAAATGCAAGCGTGGAAATATACCGGAATCATGGCGCGCTACAACTTTAGTGATGATCCATTTGAGCAACAATGGGTTTGCCAACCGCAAACCGGGTATTGGCAAGTGCGTGATACCCAACACGAACTCACCGGATTTGCGGTCATCGGCACGGGAGCCCAGACTGCAGGCATTCATTATCAAGCGAATGCCATCGACGTATTGGCAGGATTACACCCAGATTTACTCGGGCAACGCCGAGGGTACGGCTTTATCCACCAAGTAATTTCCCATGCCAAAAAAATTCACCCGGGCAAACGGTTACGCGCCAGCATCCCCAGCATGCATTTGGCAGCGCTGGCGGCCTGGCAACGGGCCGGTTTGTTTCCCGAATACGCCGTAATTTCTGCAGATAATACGCCGTTTGTGGTGCTGCTCGCATAACGTTTTTTCGAAAAACCAAAAAAGCAGATTACACTGTCACGCTAGCGTTTTTGCAATGACGCTGGCGGTTACGCTTGTGGCCATCTACCGCGATTCCATATCTATAGGGTGCAAAAAAGTGATTGACAGAGTATTGGTATAATCAAGATTGTAATCACACCGATACACGCAACCACTACCAATGAAAGGCATCATCATGCCCAAACAAGCAGTTCATGTCAAAAACGGCCCCCAGCCAGGTGGTGCATATTCACCAGTACTCCGCGTCGGAGATTTCGTGTTTGTGTCGGGACAGGCTCCCATTGACCCTGCCAGCAACGAAATCGTTGGCACTACCATCGAAGAACAGACTACCCGCACCCTCGAAAACATCAAACTCCTGCTGGCAGCTGCTGGTGCCGAAATGAGCGATGTGGTCAAAGCCACCGTGCATTTGTCCGACATGGCGTTGTTTGACCGCTACAACGTGGTCTATGCCAGCTACTTCCCAGACCCCAAACCGGTACGGACCACCGTAGGCAGCCAACTCGACGGCTTCATGGTCGAAATCGACGTCATCGCCTACCTCGGAGCCTAAGCATGTATGACACGCTCATCCGTGGTGGCACACTGATTGACCCGAGCACCAATCGCAATGGGATCTATGACGTGGCGATACGGCGTGACCGCATCGCCGCTGTAGCACCCCATATCGCACCCGACAGCGCCCGCAACGTCATCGACGCCACCGGGTTGCTAGTGCTCCCAGGCCTGATCGACGTCCACACCCATGTCTACCACGGCGTCACCTATTGGGGGATTGAGCCCGATGCCATAGCTGCCCGCAGTGGGGTCACCACCTGGGTCGACGTGGGGTCGGCGGGCGCCTACAATTTTGCTGGCCTACGTGAGTTTGTAATGCGCCAATGTGACGTACGGATTGTCACCTTCCTCAATATCTCGGGGGTGGGATTGACGGCGCCGTTTGGCGAACATTTCAACATCGAAAACTGCGACGTCGATTTGTGTTGTCGCATGGTCGATTTGCACCGCGACATCATCATCGGTATCAAAGCCCGCATCGAAGGCAAAACTGTCGGTGACAATGGGCTCGAGCCACTGCGCCTGGCCCGCCAAGCAGCCGACCGCTGTGGTTTGCCGTTGATGGTGCAT
Organism: Roseiflexaceae bacterium; assembly: GCA_947450095.1. Lineage (GTDB taxonomy): Bacteria > Chloroflexota > Chloroflexia > Chloroflexales > Roseiflexaceae > UBA965. Next base: position 2,330 of record CANFUF010000036.1, on the reverse strand, counting down.
ATCGGGTCGGGTCCACCCGAGCTCGATGCCGTACTCGAATTCCTCAAACCAGGCGATATTTTGACCCACTGCTTCACCGGTGGCACCATGCGCGTCACCGCCGGCGATCAACGCCCCCATGCCAGTATTGTGGCTGCCGCCCAGCGCGGCGTGATCCTCGACGTGGGGCATGGCGCAGGATCGTTTGACTTTGCAGTTGCTGAAGGGATGCTGGCGGCGGGACTCGCACCCGATGTCATTTCGACCGACATGCATCAATTAAGCGTGCATGGTCCGATGTTTGATTTGCCGACTTGTATGAGCAAATTCCTGGCCATGAATGTACCACTCGAAACGGTGGTGCAGGCGGTGACATCGCGCCCCGCCCAAATTCTCGGCTTACCCGATGTGGGGACGTTGCAGGTGGGTGCCTATGCCGATGTGGCGTTGTTGCGCATGCACCACGGCGAGTTTCATTTTTATGATATTGCCATGGCGAGTCGCACCGGCAGTCAATTGTTGCGCTGTGAACAAACCATCCTCAATGGCCGCGTAATGCCGCGCCGACCTGATCCCGTGCCGGCACCCTGGATTGAGTTGCGTCCATACCAACGCGAAATCCAAGACCGTGGGCATACACCCGACCAAATGGCACCCTAAAGGTGATTACGATGCATCAATGGATTTCTGTTCAGCAATTTATGGGGTCGCACATTCGCCTCGATGCGCTCGACCCGATTCACCATCGCGATGGGTTGATTGCCGCCGGGGCCGATGCCCGGATTTGGGATTATATTTTGTTTGCCCCTGCCGATACCCCGGCAGGGATGGACGCCCATATCGGCGAAATCGTGCGGCGCCGTGACGCAGGGCTCGAAGTGCCCTATGTCATCGTGCGCCAGCACGACAATACGATTGTGGGGCTGACCCGCTTCCTTGATTTGCGTCCAGCCCACCGCAGTGTCGAATTGGGCACGTGGCTCAACCCGCAAGTCCACGGTGACGGCACCAATGTCGCCGTCAAATTACTGATGCTGACCTATGCCTTTGAATCACTCGACTGCATTCGGGTCCAAATCAAAACCAACGCCAACAACAAAGGAGCGCAACGCTCACTCGAAGCGTTAGGGGCGACATACGAAGGATGTTTGCGCAACCACATCATTACTCCAGATGGCAGCATCCGTGATTCGTTTTTTTATTCGATTCTTGACCGTGAATGGCCGGCAGTTAAAGTCCGGTTGCAACAACGGCTCAGCAAACATCACCACGAAGGAGACGATTTGTGACGCTTTTTATCTCAAAACTCCTTGCCAAAAGCCGCTATCTGGTCGGTTTCGCCGTCATCGGTGCATTTATCGGGATGATGGCATTGTTGCTCTACGGTGTTTGGGACGTGTACCACATCGTTTCAACAATCTTGGCCGCACAAGAATACGAAGGTATCGGCAAAAAATTGACCTTTGGGTTCATCGAAGTAATCGACACATTCTTGCTCGCAACCGTCTGCTATATCACAGCGCTAGGGCTGTATGAGTTGTTTGTCGACGATCGCCTCGAGTTGCCGAGTTGGCTAAACATTCGCACCCTCGACGACCTCAAAAACAAACTCACCAGTGTGATTATCGTGTTGATGTCGGTAATATTTCTCGGGCACGTGGTGAGTTGGGACGGCGAACGCGATTTGTTGCGGATTGGGGCGCCAATCGCCCTCGTCATCGCAGCGCTGACCTGGTTTTTACGCCAAAACAGCAAAAGCGCCCACTAAATCCAGCCCAACTGCGTACCTTTTCGTGGGCTTCACACGGTCTACATTCCGTGTTTGATGACGCGAAAAGGAGACGCCCATGGAACAATCACAACGCTGGCGGGTAGTACTTGAATTTGGAGTAGACTTCCCGATGCTCCGGGTGGACAGTGTCTACATGCGCATGATCAAGGCCTGTTGGCAACAATTACCTACTCAGCACCCCTGCATCCACTGTTCGCCATTACAACTGCGGAGCGATGGGGTGCGGGGGCATATTTATGCTGACGATGTCCGTGAAGCAGCGGCAGCCCTCGACACATTTCGCCACCGTACCACCGACGTCATCAGACGATTACGCGGCCAACCACAAGCAATTATTTGGGATTATGTCCAATTTGTGGCAGAATAATACGCACACCCCCGAATAAATAGGATTACGGTATGACGCCAAACGATTCATTATTCAATGGGCGCCTGGTGCGCCTCGCCGCTGCCACCCCCGATGATGGAGTGACGGTGGCGCAATGGAGTACCGACGCCGATTTTGTGCGCCGCCAACAGTTTTTACCTGCGCGCCCACTCAACGAACAAGAAGTAACGG